>JAUMAI010000121.1:1032-7992 GCA_032116775.1 Pirellula sp.
TGCCATTTGTTATTAGATCAGCCGATGTCTGACGCCGCCGAGAATGAAGCGAGACAAGAACTACTCAGTCATTTGCCAGGTAGTGGTGAAGACAACGTTTATTATTGGTACTACGGTACTTTAGCCATGTTTCAGTATCAGGATCAGTCCTGGAAGGATTGGAACCAGGCACTTCAAACACGACTAATCGCTTTGCAAGAACCAGATCAATCGTATCTTTCGGGAAGTTGGCCGCCCGATGCTGTTTGGGGTGGATATGGCGGGCGCGTCTACAATACGGCGATGAGTTGCCTTTGCTTAGAGGTATATTATCGCTACTTGCCTCTCTACAAACGCTCTAATCTCGCCCAGACGCCGGATACGTCCGGCGAATTCCAGCGCTAAGCAACAACCATCAGCCAAAGCTACCACCGAGATAATTTTTAGTCAGCTCCTCGGTGGGCCTTTGAAACATCTCTTCGGTGGCTTTGAATTCAATAAGTTGCCCGCGATACATGAAGGCAGTGTGGTCCGATATACGGGCAGCTTGTTGCATGTTGTGCGTCACGATGACGATTGTCATTCGTGTTTTGAGCTCGAAGATCACATCTTCAATACGCGATGTCGAGATTGGATCCATCGCCGAGGTTGGCTCATCCAACAATAATACTTCAGGGTCGGTGGCCAAGGCACGAGCAATGCAGAGTCTCTGTTGCTGCCCACCAGAGAGTTCCGTTGCGGAACGATTCAAGCGATCCTTGACCTCATCCCACAGAGCACTACCCACTAAAGCTTTTTCGACACGGTCTGACAGTTCGCGCTTATTGGAAAGCCCTCGCAAACGTAGTCCAAAAGCGACGTTTTCAAAAATCGACTTGGGAAAAGGATTTGGTTTTTGAAAAACCATCCCCGTGAGCAATCTTACTTCCATCGGATCAACATCGCGAGAAAGAAGATTCTGCTCGCTCGGGAACAGAATAATATCCCCTTCATATCGCACCGTCTTTTGAAAATCGTGCATGCGATTGAAGCATCGAAGAAGAGTGGTCTTGCCGCAACCCGATGGCCCGATCAAGGCGGTAATCGCGTTAGAGTGAATAGGGAGATTAACTCCCTTCACCGCTTGGTTTGCGCCGTAAAAGACACTCAAACCCCGAACTGATGCTTTCATCTCCTGCAAGTTTTCTACCATTGCACCTTCTTTCGGAATCGATACCGAATGAACATGGCCACACCATTGAGTGTGAGCGTGATAAAAATGAGGACGAGGCTGGCAGCAGCAGCGTTACGATGAAATGCTTCTTGCGGTCGTGACACCCAGTTAAATACTTGAATTGGCAGAACAGAAAAACTGCTATTGAGCCAATTAAAATTAACAAAAGGTGGTGTGGATTGGATCGGACTATCAGGGAGAACCGTGTTGAAAACGACTGCTCCGACGACGATCAACGGAGCGGACTCCCCTAAGGCTCGCGAAAGAGCGATAATAGTTCCAGTAGCGATACCATTAATGGAACAGGGAATGAGATGATGCCAGATCACTTGCCACTTGGTTGCTCCTAGCGCGTAAGCTGCCTCTCGAATTCCCTGTGGCACAGCACGAATCGCTTCACGAGTCGCCACGATTATGATCGGCAAGATTAGAAAGCCCAACGTCAATCCACCAACAAAGACGTTTCTTCCCAATCCCAAAGCGTAGACAAAGAGTCCGAGCGACATTAAACCGTAAATGATCGACGGCACACCAGCTAGGTTCGTGATATTGATTTCCACAAAAGATGTGAGCCAATTCTTTCGGGCATACTCTTCCAGATAGATGGCCGCAGCAATTCCTAACGGGACGGCGGTGAACGCGGTGACAATGGCGATCAGCACCGAGCCAAGCCAAGCGACGAGAATTCCAGCGTTAGTAGCACGTCGGGATGGGAAAGACGACAGGAACTGATAGTCGAGGCTACTCCAACCATCTAAGAATAAGTCCACGATCAAAATACTAAGAACCACTAACCCCAGTAAGGTGCAGGCCAGACCGCAGGCATAGAAGAGGCGATCTTCTATCTTTTGACCTATTATGAGTCGACGTAGATTCTTCATAGCGGCACTCTAGTAAGCCTCTCGATAACGTTTCTTGAGGTAATGGCCGACGAGATTAAAGATCAACGTCATGACGAAGAGGGTTAGGCCTGCCGCAAAGATCGTTTTATATCCGACACTGCCGTGAGGAAGGTCGCCCTGACTCACTTGAACAATGTAAGCTGTCACGGTGGTCGCAGGTTGTCGCGGATCGAGCGTCAAGGTTGGTTGCATGCCACCTGCGATGGCGACAATCATGGTCTCTCCAATCGCCCTCGACAATCCGAGAATATAAGCCGCTCCAATGCCTGAAAAAGCCGCTGGAAAAACAACCTTGATCGCTGTTCTTATGCGATTTGCTCCCAAAGCATATGCACCTTCACGCAACAACATCGGGACGGCTCGCATGGCATCTTCGCTCAGCGAACTAACGTATGGAATGATCATAATCCCCATAACGATGCCAGCCGTCAGCATGCAGGAAGAAGGAAGATCAGGAATGATCTTCTGCAACAGCGGGGCGACGAGCAGTAAAGCAAAATAGCCGTAAACAACGGTCGGTACCGCGCTGAGCAATTCCAGCATTGGTTTGACGATTTCTCTAACCCATGGTGAGGCAAACTCACTAAGGTAGATTGCGGAGATTGTTCCTAACGGCAGGGCAACGCAAAGTGCCACAAAAGTTGTCACCAGAGTTCCGGTTAACAGGGGCAGGATGCCGTAATGTGGCTGACTAAACAGCGGGGTCCATTGAGTGTCGGTGAAAAACTCAACGATCGATACCTGGGCAAAAAAGGTGGCCGATTCCCAACATAAAATCAGCACGATCCCAAGAGTAATCGCGATCGAAGACAAAGCGGCCATGAACAAGCCAAATTCGATGATTCTCTCGCGAATACTCAGCAAAGTACGTCGACGCCCACTTTTTCGGTGGGCGTCGATCTTCGCACGTAATTCGTTGAGATTAAGCATCATAAGCTTTGTTTCCGCAAACGACTTTTGAAGCGTAAAAAATTACTGCTTCATTTCCCGATTCATTAATTCGTCTAACGTCAGCCCAACTTCAGGCGTCCCGCCGAAAATCGTTCCTACCTTCATCTCGCTGAAACGCTTTTTGGTGGCGTCATAAGCTGAAGCTGGAAACGCGACGCAATTAACTTCCTTGGCTAATTCGCCGACGTTCTCTAGGTAGAACGATACGAATTGCTTGACTTCGGGACGCGTCTCAATCGATTTGCGATTGACGTAGATGAAGAGCGGTCGAGATAGAGGGTTGTAAGTGCCATTCATCACGGTTTCTTCGCTTGGGCCAACAGCCGGCAGTTCATCCTTCTCCCAATCAATCGCTAATGCTTTCAGTTTGTCTTTGTTTTCCGCGTAGTAAGAGTAGGGTAAATAGCCCAATGCATACTTACTTCCTTGCACTCCCTGCACCAGCGTGTTGTCGTCTTCGCTGGCGTTGTAGTCGCCGCGAGAGGCCTTGGCCTTTCCGACGATCGCTTCAGTAAAATAGTCGAATGTTCCCGAGTCGGAGCCTGCGCCGAAGAGCGAAATTTTTTCATTCGGCCACTCGGGACGAATCTGATTCCAAGTCGTTATTTTTTCTTGAGCATCCGGCTCCCACAGCTTCTTCAATTCGGCGACCGTAATCGAATCAACCCAATCATTGGATGGGTGTACGACAATTGTTAGGGCATCAAAGCAAATAGGTAATTCCAGATATTCGATTTCAGCTTGGCGAGCCTGTTCCATTTCTTCTTTTGAAATAGGACGAGAAGCGTTGGATACGTCTGTTTCACCTCGTAAGAACTTCTTGAAACCACCTCCGGTACCCGAGAGTCCGACAGTGACGTCGTTGCCTGTACTGTTCTTAAATTCCTCAGCCACCGCTTCGGTAACTGGATAAACGGTGCTCGAGCCGTCCACGACAACAGGTTTGGCAGCGGCTACCTCAGTTGAACCTTCAGCGCCACCTTTTTTGGCAGCATCATTGCAACCAACTAACCCGACGGAAATCGCCAATAACCCCAGACCAATGAAGCTTAAGTTTTTCTGTGCCAGCATGTTCCTAAATCCTGCCTTGCTGTTTTGAGCTGCAACTTGTTTTATCTCGCGGAATCTAAAACCGACAACATTGTCGCTTGGCAATGGTTAACCGAGGTAGACGTGATTCGTTAAGAAATTATTAAGACTTAATTCATGCAAGAGATGCAAACACAAAACAGGTACTTAAGGGGGGTTACCTGAAGTAGGCAACGGCGTTCTCGAAGATTTGAGTACCCTGTCCTTTGGGGGGCAGGGTTTCCAATCGGGTCCATTGGGGATGGTTGGTTGCGTCGAGGAATCGTTCGGGATGGGGCATTAGACCAAAGATCCTTCCCGATCGGTCACAAATGCCAGCGACGTTTGCCGTGGCCCCGTTGGGGTTGTCTGGAAAACTGAGCTTCTCGTCCGTTCCTGTGCCATTAGCTCGACAGTACTTCAGCACGAGCTGTCCAGCTTTTTCCAAATTCGCCAGCGAAGCCTCATCACGGACTGCGAAGCGTCCTTCCGCATGAGCCATCGGGAGATAAAGGGTTTCGATATTCTTCAAAAATACGCAGCGGTCGCCCGTCGTTTTTAGGTGCACCCAGCGATCCTCAAAACGACCTTGTGTGTTGAGTGTGAGGGTAGCCGGTGGTGTATCTTGTTGTGACGCGTCGAAGAAAATTCCCAGCCGCATCATGATCTGGAAACCATTGCAAATTCCGAGCACCAGTTTGTCGCAATTACGAAAATCGAGCAACATTTCATTGAGATGCGCTTTAATTTGGACAGCCAATATTCGCCCAGCGGCAATATCATCTCCGTAGCTGAAGCCACCTGGAAAACAGAGAATCTGGTAATCCTTGGCGAGGCTCTGATTTTCGAGCAGTCGATTGACATGCAGGCGAGTTGGAACTGCCCCCGCCCTGGCAAATGCAATTTCAGTCTCTAGATCGCAATTGGTACCAGGAGCACGCAAGATTAAAACTCTTGGAGAAGCCATCGCTATCCTACAATCCTCAGATGAAGGCGGCCTTTAAGAAACTCAGTTCGAGTTGAGTAACCCGTCCAGTCCAGGTGTTTCTAAAACGCTTCGCGAAACGCCCTGGATCCAGCGAAAAGGCTAACAAAAAATAGCAGCTCCACCCAGTAGACAGAGGGCGAAACCGCTAATTTTTCTGGGATCTAGCAATCGGTTGGAAGGTTGCGGAGGATTATGGATCAGTACGGTCAGCAGCTGCTCGCCGGTACAATAGTTAGGACCGCACTAGTTCCTCAAGCTTCGTGAAAATCATGCGGCCAGCCTGGGTTTGGTGGGTCGTCGTTACGACCACAGAGACTGTGCTGCCAACGCGATCTCGTCCCCCCTCGACCACGACCATGGTCCCATCATCGAGATACCCCACGCCTTGCTCCGCCAATTCTCCAGCTTTGACAACTCGAAGCTGGAACACTTCGCCAGGTAAGTATTGCGGGCGCAGAGTGTGAGCAATTTCATTCAGATTGACAACTTGCACATTATGCAGCTTGGCGACTTTATTGAGATTAAAGTCCCCCGTGATCACTTTACCTTCCAAATGTTTGGCAAGTAGTACCAATTTCATATCCACCGGTTGGCCGGCGAATTCAGGCAGTTCGCGATCAAAAATTTGGACGTCTACTTTTTCATTGCTTCGCAGCCGATTCATGATATCCAAACCACGTCTTCCTCGCGCTCGCCGCAACCGATCACTCGAGTCGGCAATTGCCTGCAATTCAGCGATAACGAACCGAGGCATGATCAATTGCCCGTCGAGGATATTCGTGTCGATTAAGTCCGCAATCCGTCCATCGATGATCGAACTGGTATCCAACACAAGTGGGCGAAACCCTTTTAATTCCCGGGCAAATTCAACATACGGGATAACGAAACGAAAATCATCTTTGGTTTGTAATAAAAGGCTCGTACATCCATAGCAGAGAGTTACACCGATCAACATTTGAACTGGACCGGCCAGTTGCGATGACTCCAATAATGGAGTAAGTGCAATCGTAACCAAATACGTCAGCAGAAATCCGACCAACAATCCGAAGTAAACAGCCGAGATAACCTCGATTCTTTTGCGAGGTGTGAAAATGTCGATCGTGATAACGCCCAGCGCTAACAAAATAACGCTGCTGAAGATCAAATAAGGTAGCCATGCAGGCCCTTGCCTGCTCGCCCCCACGAAAACCGTAGCCACGCCTGCAGACACAGCGATGAAAAGGACTCGCAGTATCAACAATGTCATTTTTTTCTCCTACCCCGGTGGTCGAACCGAATTGCAGTGTCGCAGAATCAGTTGCTACATCGCGACCAACTCTGAGCTGTAAATCCGATTCTGACAATCACCCTGCCTCTGGGGTGTTCTTACAACTATAGCTTACCAAACCCCACCGCGGCAACCAATGACCCCCCCTCGCAGGTGCTGGCTACTGCTTGGGTGGTTCGGAATACATCGGTCGATATTCGTGTGGACGCTTTCTAATGACCTTAGCGTTCAAAATTTTGTCAGGTACTAATTTAAGTTCCTGATCTTCTTTTTTTTCCGATTCATTAACACGATTCAAATGTTCTACGACATCCATACCCTCCACGATTCGTCCAAAAACGGTGAATTTGCCATCCAAAAACAAAAGGGGGCACAGGCAAATATAGAACTGTGAACCGCCCGAATCGGCTTTATCACCCACCAACGCCATGCCGACAGCACCTCGGAAATGATTTCGCCCATTGGGGCGTCCATTTTCGCCCTTAATGGAATATCCCGGACCTCCCGTGCCATCACCGTTAGGGCAGCCTGTTTGAGCGACTAAATGCTTTTCGACACGATGAAAAAGCAGGTCATTATAGAATTCTTTTTC
>JAUMAI010000122.1:0-4674 GCA_032116775.1 Pirellula sp.
CGGCCGTGAAGGCATGGGCGGCCCCAGCGGTGGTGGCGAAGACGGCGGCTCCTACAGCCGCCCCGCGGCCGCCGCGCCCCGCGCACCCGCAGCCCCCCGCCAAGCACCGGCTGCGGCCCCCGCCCAAGCGGCCCGCCCCGCCAGCGGCTTTGACGACATGGACGACGACATTCCGTTTTGAGGTATACCTTAGGGTATAAATGTAAAATATCACCCTTGAAGGCCCCGCTCTTGCGGGGCCTTTTCTTTTTCAGCTTGATAAATCTTCGTAAAGTTTTGTTGAGCAATTTTTAAAAATGTGATACCTTGGAAACTGTATGAATATAAATTCAAACATGTTTCCAAGTCCAAGCCGTAAGTTCCAAATCAGAAGCTTTGTGATGCAAAGCGGCGAACGTTACTGCCTCTTGTTTGACAAGTCGAGCGGAATGCCGACCTTTTATCCGAACCTGTTCGTGACGACGCAGGTGAGAAACAAGTCCAATTCAGTGGCCGCGATGGAGTCGGCCCTCTCAGGCCTCAACGTTCTACTGAGTTATTGTGATGAACACCGAATCAATTTGACAGATCGCTTTTTGAGGCGAGAGTTTTTTTCCGTTGGTGAAATGGATGCTATCCGTGACTATTGCCAGCTGGATTTTGGCAAGAGGGATATTGAATCGACAGTAAATGTTAGATCCATCAAGCCCAAAGCCAGACAAAAACCTACACGGAAAATCGGGCTCGCTAGCGAGTATGTTCGCCTTTCACATATTGCAAAGTATGTGGAATGGCTGGCAACAATCTTGCTCGAAGGAGCTGCTGACCGCAAGACCTCACTCGATATTGCAAAAATGAAGAAGGGTTTTGAATCCCTTCGTCCCACCGGCAAAGGCCGGAATCAATTGGGTAAAGAAAAAGGACTTTCGCATGAGCAAGAACTAACCTTAAAAGAGGTCGTTCGACCCGGTTCAGAGCGCAATCCATTTGAAGACGAAGCTACCCAGTTTCGAAACCAGTTAATTATCTTGATGCTGTTACATCTGGGTATTCGCAGCGGTGAGTTGCTCAATATCAGGGTGTCGGATATAGATTGGTCGAAAAATCAGGTTGTCATTGCACGGCGCCCAGATGAAAGAAAAGATCCACGGCGTAGGCAACCCTTAGTAAAGACACTAGACAGAAGGTTGCCAATAAAAGATACTCTTATCGGAGAAATGCATAACTATGTAATTCATTTCCGCAGAAAGGTGCCTGGTGCAAGAAAACACGAATATTTGTTTGTTGCGCACAAGTCTGGTCCAACTGAAGGACAGCCCATGTCCCGGTCCACTTTAATAAAAGTGATCAATATGGTTGCGGCCGCCGATCCGAGTCTCACTAGCCTGCATGCACATGAACTGCGCCATACATGGAACAACAGGTATTCAGAGTTTATGGATGCTATGGCGGATGCACCTGAACCAGATGCGCAGGAACGCCAGCGCTCATACCTGCAGGGTTGGAAGCCTGGCTCAGGTACTTCGGCTGCTTACAACAAACGATTTGCGCGCATGAAGGCTATGGAGGCGAGTCTGAAGTTGCAAGATGGCGTAACTAGAGTTCCGGAGAACTTGCAGGATGACTAAAGGACTTGAGTTTGGCAAATTCGAAGGTTCGTCCAATTTAATTGACGTGCACGACCGTGCAACGAAAAGTACACGGCATCAGTCCAGAGCAGGGTATTGGTTTGATGAGGCTGAACGAAACTGGGTTCTCGACAAAAATATCACATTAAATATTGGTCGCGTTGTTGATCTACTAGATGAAGTCTCAAAGGTCGGCTTCGTCAAGACACTCTCGCACTACGCCAGAAACATGTCTGCTAACCATACTCGGAATATGAATTCGAGGTTAGGCGGGTTGCTTCGAGCTTCAAGCGCACGAAAAATTGATGTGTCAATGCTTATCAACTATCGAGCAACCCTTGGGGTTGAAACTGAACATCTTCTTGGTGCGCTTCGTGGCTTTCTATACAAATGGCACGAGCTGGGTTACCCAGGTGTCGAAGACGACGTCATCGACTTGTTGAAAAGTTGGACGTTAAGGGGCAACATCAAGGGCGATGCTGTTAAAAGACTTGATCCGAATGAAGGCCCGCTGACTAACAACGAGCTGTTGGCTTTCAATGAGGGCGTCGTCCGTGCTTTTGAGCAAGCCAAAATCAAGTTGAATGACTTGGCGCTCTGCTTGTTGCTGAGCCATACAGGGCGGCGTCCAAAGCAGATTACCCATATGAAAATTTGCGACTTCGATGGGACCAAGGTCAACAAAAAGGGTGAGCCTATGTTCCTCATCCACATTCCTCGGGCTAAGCAGCGTGGTGAAGTATTCCGTGATAGCTTCAAAACCTTCGCAATGTCTTCGGAGCTCTGGACTGTTCTAAACGCACAGCGCAAAGAGACTGTTGCTTCAGTGGAACGGCTGTTGGGTTACGAACTTCAAGAGGCGGATCGAGCGGCATTGCCTCTATTTCCAGATTTGGAGGAGTTTGATGGCATCGAATCAGTGACAGAGCTTCGCTCACTGCTACAAACAGACAACCTTCACATGAAGTCTGAGAAGGTGACTTTGGGATTAAAGCGGGTCGTTAATTTGGCGCAGATAAGGTCAGAACGAACTGGCGAGCTCATGGAGCTTGACGCAACTCGCTTTAGGTACACCAAAGGAACCCAAGCTGCCATGGAAGGTTTCGGGCTTATGGTGATTGCTGAACTTCTTGACCATACAGATATTCAAAATGTGCATGTATATGTACAAAATGTCCCAGAACACGCACGTGCTATCAGTAAAGCGATGGCGCTGCATCTGGCGCCTTACGCACAAGCCTTTCAAGGAGTTCTGGTAGACAGAGAAGCTGATGCAAAGCGTGGGGGAGATCTCGCTAGCAGGATCAAATTTAAAGGGCAAAACACCGCCACCTGCGGGCAGTACGGCTTTTGTGGTGCCAACGCACCGATCCCTTGTTATACATGTCAGCACTTCCAGCCTTGGTTGGATGGGCCTCACGAAGAGGTACTTGCTGACCTACTACAAGAACGAGAACAAGTAGCGCAAATAACAGGTGATGCTGGAATGGCTGCTGTAAATGATCGAACTATCTTCGCTGTAATTAATGTCATACAGCGATGCCACATGCGTCGTTCTGAATTGGCTAAAGAAGGAAAGAAAGTAATCAATTGATGGCCGAACTCAAGCACTTTTCGCCGAGGGCCGAACTTGCCGCCTCAGCAAACCTTGTCGAATTTATTCGAATGTGCCGTGAGGACTTGACGGTGTTTGGCCCCGATACATGCTGGGAAGACACAGCATGGCCGAAGGCAATGAAATTCACGAAGCTCGGCTCACATAGCCAAGACCGTCAGGATTCTGATCGTTTAGACAGCGGATTCATAGACTTCGCGAAGGCATACTTCCGCTACCAGCAGGGGCACAAGCCTACGGGGACAAAGAACGAATCTAAAGCGTTGCGCGTGATTGAGGCAGCATTACTACAGATCAATAAAACCGCCGACATTGCCAAAATCGACATGGCCACTCTTGATGAAGCAGCGGTACTGGCCAGGGGGCACTACTCGCCTGGGGCAGCCTATCAATGCGGGCGAGAAATTGAAAGGTTGGCTAGGTTCGTTTCGCAAAAGCAGTTGATTCCGACCAGCCTCAGCACTTGGAGAAGTCCAATCAAGAAGCCTAGTGACATGTCAATTAGGACTGGCAGTAAGGCAAAAGCCATTCAAGACAAGAAGTTGCCAAGCCAAGAAGCTGTGGACGCGCTCGCGGATATTTTTGCCGCCAACCCTACGAACCCGAAAGATATTTTTACCTCCTGCACCTTTGCGATGACCATGTGTGCGCCGTCACGCATTTCAGAAATATTGGAATTGCCAGTGGATTGCGAAGTCGAAAAAATCGACTCGGACGGTGTGGTTTCGTATGGCTGGCGCTTCTATTCCGGCAAGGGTTTCGAAGGAGATGTTAAATGGGTTCCAGAAGTAATGTGGCCCGTAGCCAAGGAGGCTATCCGTCGAATTCGAGCGTTAACGGATGAGGCGAGGACGCTCGCGAAGTGGATTGAGACGAATCCAGGAAAAGTTTACAGACATCCCGACTGTCCTGATGTGGCAGATAACGAGCCGCTAACTGCTGTCCAGGCATGCGAGTTCTTGGGCTTGGCAAGAGAAACACACAAATCGTACATCAGTGACTTCATCAATTCAAAGCCTGCAGCACAAGAAGGCGTGTTTACTTTGAGTGGTTTGTGGGAAAAGATTCAGCCTAAGCAGCCAAAGGGATTTCCCTGGCTGAGTAAGGAAAAGCGAATCAGGTACAGCAACGCACTCTTTTGCATGACTCGAAATCTCCTCGGCGATCAGCGGGGAACGAGTCCTGTGATTCTGTGGGCCCCGACCAATAATATTTTCAATAACACGCTGTCCCCACGCGAATCGGTAGACGGCCACAAAAGCATCTTCGACCGCTATGAGTACAAAAACGAGCAAGGGCAAAGGCTCAAGTTGACTTCTCATCAAGCGCGTCATCTGTTGAGTACGATTTCCAATCGAGCCGGACTTTCGCAAGAGCAACAGGCCAAATGGGCGGGTCGAGCTATGCCAAAGCACAATCGCCCTTACGACAACATGAGCGAGTGGGAGATGG
>JAUMAI010000123.1:0-954 GCA_032116775.1 Pirellula sp.
TCAGCCGAAAGCTTACGGTAAGTTGGTTGATTGCTGCAGGCAGGAAGGAAAGAAAGCCTTCAATGACCAGCGTATAGACAAAGGCAGCCACCATCGCTCGGCGTTGAATGAGGGTGCCCAGCATGATGTAGAGAGCCGCGTAGGCGATACTGGCAAGTACGGTTAGGCGACACATAGTCCACCATAACGTCCATGACGATTCAAAGCCTAGCAGAGGTACTAAGATCGATGTGGATATTACACCTCCCGTAATCGACCAGAATACTGCGACCAGATATTTGCCCAACATCAAAGTTGTTCGTCCATTTGGGCGAACAATGGCATAGATCCAAGTTTGCCCTTCAAGTTCAGAGTTGATCGCTGGCGTAGCCCACAGTAACAGGCACAGCATGGTGGCGACTTGAGGTAGTATGGCATAGAGGATGAACCCAAATGTAATGAACATTTCTCTGGGACTTATGCCCCTTCCGAATTCATCAATCTGCCACTTGGCCAATAAGACCAAGCCGATCGGAAACGCAATCATCAGCGACCAACCGAAGAGACGTACTACTGACAGGGATCGCAATAGTTCGAAACGCACCACTCCATACAATCCCCAGAATAGCTTGGCGAGTGGATGACCTGTGGGTGTTGTTGCATCAGACCATGGTAGTGAAAGTGAACGGAGCGAATCAGGCGACGTGGGTTGCATGTTGAGCACCTCCACTAGCGATAAATGTGGACTGACCGCGGTGACGAGAGACAAGTAACCGGAAAAGAGCCGAAAGGTCACCTTCTTCACCGCGAATTCCCGTAACGCGATAGTCAGCTGATTGCATTAAGGAACCGAGCAACGAATAAAGCTTGAGTGGTTCCTGGACTGCTGCAATCAAAGAGAGAGAATCCGGCGCAACCCGCAGGGATTGGACCCAGTTCTCGTTGGCTAAATGTTTAGCAATCTCACGGCAGTCA
>JAUMAI010000123.1:964-6939 GCA_032116775.1 Pirellula sp.
CTTTCAATGGTGATTTCTTGTGGAAGGTCGGCAAGCATCGTTCGCAATTCGCTCGCGGTACCGACCGCCAAGAGTCGTCCACCGTAGATCAACATAAATGCATTGGTCACTGCTTCGACTTCGTGTAAAACGTGACTTGCCAGCAATAAACTCCGGCCATTAGCGACCCATTGTCGCAAGAGTTCGATCATCTGATGGCGACCTACAGGATCCAAACCATTGAACGGTTCGTCCAGAATCAGCAGTTCCGGGTCGTGTGCTAGAGATTGCGCGAGTTTGGCGCGCTGTCTCATACCGAGTGAATAGGAACCCATAGGCTTATCCATCGCATGACCGATCCCAACCCACTGCAAGACCTCTTTAGCACGTTTAGTGGCAGAAGTCGCTGACCAGCCATGTAGTGCTAATAATTGTTCGACCCAAGCTCGAGCTGGAACTCGAGGCAGCAAGACATCAGAGGCTGGGCATAGGCCAATGCGGTGCAGGATCCGTGGCTCTGTGCGGGGATTGTGTCCGAGAACTCGCACGCTACCGAGCGATGGTTGTAATGCTCCAGTGACCAAACCGATCAACGTTGATTTGCCGGCCCCATTGGGCCCAACCAACCCATATGCGCCACACGGAAGTTCGATACTCAGGTCGTTTACGCCAATAACCGTGCCGTAGAGGCGAGTGGCGTTCTTGAGCGACAGTAGCATGTTCGATTGGTCAGTGGTCATGACTTATGCCTTACGCTTTCAACATGCCAGAAATGCGACGATGAGCAAGAAAGAAACCTCCAACCGTGACCGCTATCGAGGCACAGATAGGAAACCAAAATGGATCTTGCTCCCGATTGGCCGCAAAGGCGATCGTCTGTAACTGTCCGAGAGTGTGATAGGGAGATACGAACTGCCAGCGTGAAAGGAGTTCATTTGCTCGTTCAGGATCAAAGACTGCCGTGCTGGTTAGGATTGCATAGGTGACCCAGCCCACGATCCAGGTGGCAAACCAGGCAAAGCCTGCAAAGCGACTTTCAGTGGTCATCGAAGAGTAAAACAAAGCGGCCGCGCTGGTGGGTAAGGCTAATGTTAGAGTGGCTAGGAAAATACGAAGTGGTAAATCCCAAGTTTGCTCAATGACATTCCAGGTCGGCGAAAGGAGAACACCACAACAGTAAACCGCTAGGGCGGGTAGAGTCGCGATCACCACGATTAAGAACCAAAGCACGGCCCCTTTACCCAGCAGATACTCAAGCGGACTAAGCGGACGAGATAAGTAAAGTAAATACGCACGGCTGCGTAGGTCGTAGCTGACTAGCCTCGGTGCCACAACACCTAAGACAACGACCATACCGAAGGCTTGTGGATAGCGAAAGAACCATAACCAGAATTGGGCCCAGACGTCATGGCGAGCCGAGTCAGGGTCAGAAATAAGCGTCTCCGCTAATTCTGTCATTTTGAATTGGCGTTCGATAATCCGACTGACAATTTGTCGTGCTTCATAGTCCTGTAAGCCTTGCTCAAACATGAAAAAACCAAACACGGTGAACACTGCCGGCGTCAGAGCAACGACCACCATGCTTCGTAACCAGTAGCCACGCCAAATCATCAGGATGCCAGTCGCAGCTACGACGAGCCAACGCAGAAACCGTGGGGTTCGCTCACCTTCCCAAGAGCGATAACCTAAATCAAGCAGCGGCATGTCGGACCTCCAAGACGGCATCCATAAATGCCTGCTCTAAAGAATTGCGAGCTGGTTCTAGACGCTGAAGCAATATTCCCTGCTCTGCGCACCAGCGATAAACTTCCGCTGCTCGGTCCGCTTCGACACCTTCGGCTACGACTCTTCCATCTGTCGTGATCGAAGTTTTAATACCTTTGGTTTGTAAAAACTCAGCTAGTCTCTCGGCACCATCGACAACGGTCATGTGAAGACCAGGTTGCGCCGGACGGCTTAGCACTTCAAGCGTTTCCGAGATGCGAACGCGGCCACCGACCAAGATAATGACGCGATCGCAGATCTGTTTGACGTCATGCAGAATGTGAGTCGACAACACGATGGACTTTTGGTGTTTGACAGCAAGTGTCTTGAGGCGTTGTAGAAACTCTTCGCGCTGCGTCGGGTCGAGGCCAGTGGTTGGCTCATCGAGAATGATAAGTTCCGGGTCGTGGACCAAGGCTTGGGCAAATTTTAGCTTCTGTCTCATACCCGTAGAATACGTTTCCACTTTGCGATAACGTTCTTGGGCAATGTCACAAAAATCTAGGACCTCATGCGCTCGCCTGAGGGCTTCTAGACGCGGTAGACCTGATAACCTCGCCATCATCTGCACCGATTCGATTCCCTGGAGCCCTGCAACAAAGCAGTCTTCTTCTGGCAAATAGCCAATACGATCTCGAACCTGTCGTATTTTGGCTGGCCAAGGCTCTTGTAAAACCTCGCCTGTACCATGATCGACTCGGACCAGCCCCAATAATGATTTGATCAGGGTGCTCTTTCCGGAGCCATTAGGACCAAGCAAACCAGTAATACCCGGTTGGATCAGTAAGTCAACATTGTCCAAGGCTGTATTGCGTCCATAGCTCTTTCGCAAACCGCGCAAATCGATGATCGACATAGGACATGCAACTCGCTGTTGATTCTTTGTCGGCAGGAATTTTGGTTTATTAATGCTGTGCAAGTGGTTACTATCTTACCGTGGTTTTGCAGGCGACTCGATAGGTGTCTCTGGCTTTTGGATAGGCGTGACCGTTTTGGGTTGCTTGAGTGATCGCGTTCGCAATCTTCTAGATCGCGCAGTGACCATGGTTTCTGAGTAGATTCGTTTGCAAATTCCAAATCTTGTCCAAAAGTCATGAGATTATTAATTGTCGATAACGAGCGAAAAACGATTCGCGAAATGCGGAACGTACTTTGGAGGCAGGGACTTACAGCATGAAAAGTGCCAATCAGGAGAGGCGGTTTCGATTATCGCCGAAATTCGCAACAATTCGTCCTTTTCGACTTGGATTTTGCCTCTTTTCGATCGGCTTCTGTGGTGGACTGCCGGGATCACAACTTAGGTCCCAAGAAACGCCACAGGCTCGAGTTGTCTCCAGTCCCCCTGCCATTCAGTCGGGCTGGTCTGATCTTACCGACGGAATTGACAATCGAGATCAATGGCTCGGGCGAAAAGCGGTATTGAAGCAACGCTATCTTGATTTGATTCGCGATCAATATAAACCCCAGCGACCACCACTCGATCTACAGGTCCATCAAGAAGTTGTGGTCGATGGTGTTTACCGCCGGCAACTGATCAGTTACGCCGTGGAAGCCGATGAGCGTGCTCATGCTTTTTTAGCGATTCCCCTCGCTCGTCATCAAAGAGGTCCAGCTATTGTCGCCTTGCATGGAACTTATCCGCGCGGGAAAGAACAAGCCGCCGGTTTGGAAGAGGATAAAACAAGAGCCCATCTAGATCATCTCGCTCGTCGCGGATTTGTGGTTATTGCACCAGATCACTTTGTAGCTGGTGAGCGCATTCCACAAGAAGGCCCCTACGACACCATGCGTTTCCATCAGAAACATCCAGAATGGACTTCCGTAGGAAAATTTACTTTTGAGCATTCGATTGCGGTCGATGTGCTGGAGTCCTTGGACGTCGTCGATAAGAATCAGATCGGTGTCATGGGGCATTCACTCGGTGGGCATGGTGCTATTTTTCTTGCTGCGTACGATGAGCGTGTCAAAGCGGCAGCCTGCAATTGTGGTGCTACTTTCTTTCGCTTCAATGATCAAGTTAAAGAATGGTCTAGAGATCGTTGGTATATTTACTTCAAGCACATCCGTCCCGATCTTTTGGAGGGAAAGCTACCTCCCATCGATTTTCATGAGATCATGGCCCTCATAACGCCGCGAGCACTCTT
Organism: Pirellula sp.; assembly: GCA_032116775.1. GTDB lineage: Bacteria > Planctomycetota > Planctomycetia > Pirellulales > Pirellulaceae > JAFLCP01. The sequence continues at coordinate 4,852 of JAUMAI010000123.1, forward strand.
GGATATCTCCGCAGTCAATGATGGAGTTGAAGCAACACAACGCCAGAGAGTGTTGATGAACTTAGAGGTGATGAAAGCTTTTCAGATCGAGGATGCAGCAGATCGCTTCGCTTTCTTCGTACACGGTAAGCAACATTCCGTCCCGGAGGAGTCAAGGGAGTTGATGTCTAGTTGGCTTCATAGTCAACTAGAACACTTACCCTAATAATAGACTCGTTATGATGGCCCCAATACTCGTCAATATACTTCTTGACACCTAGGCTTAGCTTTTGCCATGCATATCACCAAGCTCGTCGATAAATCTGCCTTTAGCTTTTTGATGATCCTGCTTTGTTTCTTCGCGAGCAGCACTGCAAGTATTGTTGCAGAGGACGCTTTGGATCGAATGACACGCAAGAAGCTACAGTCGACCAGGGATGCAATTGAACGCCTCAAGACCGAGCGTCGAACTGTGTCTACAGATAATAGTTTGTTGCGGACATTTCGTGCCAATATGCATGTTCATTCGTATTGGTCTCACGACAGTCGTGGTACGGTTGATGAAATCGTCGCTGCGGCTAAGCGAGCTGATACCGATATTGTGATGTTCACTGAGCATCCCGCTCCTCACTACGATATTTATGAGGATGGTCACCGAGGGATGCATGATGGAGTTCTGTTGATCCCTGGAGCCGAAACAAAAGGTTTGCTTGCCTATCCAAAAGCCTCGATCCGTAATGCGGAGGCGATGACTCTCGAAGATTATTTTGGTGCGGTACAGCAAACGGATGGGCTGGCCTTTATCTCGCATCTCGAGGAGCGGATGGAGCTTGATATCCCCGGAATAACGGGTAATGAAATTTACAACACCCATGCAGATTTCAAAGAAGAGAAACGGTTGGTTGCATCGATGCGCAACCCCCTCTGGTTACTTAATACAGCACCTCTGATAAAGCAGTACCCCCAAGAGGCGTTGTTAGCACTGTTGGACTATCCGAAAGATTATTTGCAGCGATGGGATAAGTTGAATCAAGTATTTCCGCACACCGGTGTGGCCGCGAATGACTCGCATCAAAATGTAGGTGTTCGTTTGCGTTTGATTGAAGCGGATAAGGTGCAAGTTGAGGATGCACTTGGTGAAAAGATTCTCGAGTTTACTCGTAAGGCGGCCCAAGAACTTGTGCCTATTGCTGAGGATGCGAAGGAAGGAGATGTACTATTTGAGTTATTGTTGGATCCGTACGAAGTCAGCCTGCGACATGCGGGAACGTATATTCTAGCCAGTGACCAGACCGAAGAAGCGGTGTGGCAAGCATTGTTAAATAGTCGCGCCTACGTCTGTTTTGATGGCTTGGCCAGTGGTCGCGATGTCCAGTGGTTTGCTAGTTCGGCATCAGGTAATCAGCGTGCCGAGATCGGCGGAAGTTTGAGTACAGATTCTTCGGTGATCTTTCGCGGGCAATCACCGCAATTAGCTACCTGGCGGATCTTGTGCGACGGCGAAGAAGTTCATAAAGCGACGGGTTACGCGTGTGAATTTGAAACTTCCAAACCTGGGATCTACCGAGCCGAATTGTGGCTTGATATCGGTGTGCCACAGATTTGGGTACTGACCAATCCGATCACGCTTAAATCAAGTCCGTAGCCATTAACTTAGAATGGCAAAAACGCTCCCTGCAAAGTAAAGAGATCGATCAAAGCTTGGTTGATCATGCGTTCGCCTGCGCCTAATTCCACCCAGCTTACAGTCGGATCAGCACCATAGCCTCCCTCGGCGGCGCCTTCGATCGTTGGAAAGTACATGTGATGTCCGTTGCAGTATCCGATAAAGAAAGTCTCATCTGCACGACTTCGCTGTTTTAGTGAGTTGGCATGCTGTGAGAAGAATTCTCCAGAAGCTGCCACAAGAGCCAATTCTCGATTGAGCAATAAAGTGGTCATTTCAGGGCGAATCTTATCGTCAACGGCTTCTTGGGCTAACATCGCAGATACGAGTTCTGGGAAAAAGGCTTGCCGGAAAGCAAGTTGTGTCAGTGGTTCTCGAAGAGGTAATCTCGTAGAGAATTCAAATTGAGTTTCCTCGACCCGGATGCTCGGGCGAGACGGGAT
>JAUMAI010000123.1:6995-13517 GCA_032116775.1 Pirellula sp.
GAGGAAAATGCAGTTTGTTTTTAATTGTTCCTCGACTGAATTCATGAGTTGGCCTGGCCAATCTGCTGAGTAGCGGAGATCCTTAGAGTCAAGCATGGTGGCATGGGCTGCATAATTCACCAGAATCGCAATCGGTTGATCGTTAAGCGTATCCAAGCGAATGATCCCTAGTTCGGGATCTGTTGTTTGAGGTGACAGCTTGCTGTGGCGGTTGCGATTCATTTGGATCTGTTTTGCACCCCAACCGATCTTAGCGTCCTGCAAATTATTGATCGCTGTGCCAATTGCCTGAACGATCTTGCTGTCGAGCTCACCTGCGTACTGGACTGCATTGTCAAACTTATCTTTTCCTTCTCCAACGCGATCACGCAGTTCCAACACTGGTCCATGATGCGTGTGTGAGCCACATAGCAATATGGTCTCGACTTGGTATACCTCACGTACCTCTTTACGAATTCTGTTGATGGAGTCACTCGGAGGTGCTCTCCCTAGATCTAGGCCTACAATTGCAAGTCGATCTTTTCCAGCCTCAATGACTACAGCTTTAGCATAGAGAGAATCACGCACTCCAGTTGATAAAGCATCATGTCTGGCACCGTAGCCCCACATCGGTAGAGGATGAGTCGGCGTAATGTTTTGTTTGCCGAATCCCACGCGAAATGTCTTGCCCAAAGCGGGTAGAGTTTGCAGCAAAAGCAAAGCACAAAACAAGCAAATGCGTACGAAGGTCATGTGGGGAATCCAAACATAGATTTGTTGGTGTTCTTAGTTCGGTCAAGAGTCTCGCTAGAGCGGGTCGGTCGATAGATTATCAGCAGACAAACTGCTTGGCATTTCTTGTTACGTTTACCATGAGTTCTATCACTGAAATCTTTATCTCTAGATCGACTCCAACATCATGACCAATCGGTGTTCGAGTGCAACCAAAAAACTAAGTTAACTACTCCGCAAATAAGCAAAAAAATGTGTTTGGGTTAGATACGTTTGGGGCTGTGAAATACAGGATTCGGTGGCGGGCCGCTCAGGCTTAATAAATGGTTGCGGACGAATTCGGGGGGAGTTTCTTAGCTATTTGTGGGCTTGGACGGCAGTTCAGGCTCTCAGTTAACAGGGGGATAAATTTTTCTCTTTGATTTTTCCGGGCGGATGTTTAACTCCGAAGATAGGAAGGTTTTTTTATTGGTTGACTATCTATTCAAAGCCCGATTTGCCAAAATGGGAGTTGGCTTTCAGGCCGTGAAGTCAGTACGTGTTAAAACGAGACAGCTCTGATTTTGCTGATTTGAGAGCTGACCGATTTCAAGTTTGGGATGAAAGCGATCTCCGCTTTGCACTCCAGGACTCTTCTATTCGCTGTGGTACACCACTGCGGGTAACTTGTAGCCTCCCCGCCAACTTCCCACCTTTACGCAACAGAATGAGCACGATGAGTCGTTTCCTATCTGAGACAGTTTTAGGTGCTTCCGCCATTTTCATGCTGGATGTGGTGTCTAGGTCGATCCGATCGACATTGGCCACATCATCGATAGTTCTAGCTTTGGCATTTCCAAGCTTGATGCCCGACCCTGTTTTCGGATGGCAGGAAGCAAAGCCTGCAGCGACCGTCGAGGAAGTGAAGTTACAACGAGTTCCTCCCAAATCGATCGATGAGGTAGTGAAAAGTATTGAGACGCTACCTGGATTTGAAGTGGAGCTAGTAGCCTGCGAGCCTTTGGTGCATGATCCAGTCGCTTTCCTGTTTGATCCTCGAGGGCGTTTGCTAGTTATCGAGATGTTGGATTATAGCGAGCAGGATAAGGAATCGTTGGGACGGTTAGTGCGACTTGAGGATGTTGATAACGATGGTCGGATGGATAAGTCCGAAGTTTTAGTCGATCGACTATCGTGGCCTACGGCCCTGGCACTCAGCGGCGAGGGAGTATTAATTGGAGCGGCACCGGAACTGATTTGGTTGCCGAAGGCGAGTATCGCGACAGAAGCCGCAGCAGCTGAAGGAAAGGAAGTTTGGGCGACAGGTTTTGGACGCAACAACGTGCAGGGGTTACTTAATTCATTTCGTTGGGGAATTGATCAGCGGTGGCATGCGACAACCAGCAGCAACGGAGGTGACGTCACAGGGAAACTGACTCTCGAAAAGTTGCAACTGAGGCTGCAGGATTTCGCATTCGACTCGCGAAGTCGTACGCTCACGCCCATTCCTGGCGGTGGTCAGCATGGCATGGATTTTAATGCTTGGGGAGATAAGTTTGTCAGTAGTAATAGCGATCACTTTCAGCAGATTATTGCGTGGCAGTATCCTGGTTGGACATCTCAGCTTCTGTCAAAACCATTGACCTTACGACGAAGTATGGCGACCGATGGACCGCAGGCTGAAGTTTTCCGAGCATCGCCGGTGGAAGCTTGGCGTACCTGGCGCACCGAGCTGAGAGTTTCCGGAAAAGTACCCGGCATCGTAGAGGGAGGCGGGCGAGCAGCCGGCTATTTCACGGGAGCGACGGGTGTTGTCATTTATGATGGCGACCAATGGGGACCTCTACCACATCCAATCGCTTTGGTGGCAGATGTGGGAAGTAATCTGATTCATCGAAAACGATTGGTCCAGGAAGGATTGTGGTGGCGAGGCGAACGAATGGATGAAAAGGCTGAGATCGTTCGCTCTCGCGATATTTGGTTCCGGCCTGTGCAGTTGGGGGACGGCCCTGATGGCTGTTTGTATATCGCTGATATGGCGCGTGAGGTGATCGAGCATCCTGCAAGTTTGCCACCGATGATTAAGAGCCAGCTCGATTTGACTTCGGGCCGTGATAAAGGACGAATATGGCGAGTGAAAGCGACTGGACGTCCGATACGACGGGAGGCTCCTAATTTAGATCAACTCGATACCGAGCAATTGGCACGCGTAATCGACCATCCCAACGGTTGGCATCGCGAGACGGCGGCTCGTTTACTTTACGAACGCAACGACGTAAAAGCGATCCAGGTGCTGCGCGAAATTGTCAGCGGGAGCCCCAGGCCCGAGGCTCGGGTTCAAGCCATGGCTCTTTTAGCCTCTTGGTCCGATGGTATTGATGAAGCGGTCGCGGTTGCTGGAGCTAAGGATGCTCATTGGCGAGTCCAGGAGCAGGCTTTCAAGGGCCTAGCTCGCCATGGTAAGTCATGGCTCGAATTTACAGCCCTAAAGCCATTAGTTGAACAGATCGCAGAGGCAGGCAAGATTGAATCTCAATTTGTTTTAGCGCTCTACCTCGGACAGCTCGCAACTGATAAGCCTAGTTGGCGTGATGATCCGTCATTTCAGACACTGCTCGTGAAGCTAATGCGATCGCAATTGAATCAAGAGCGACGCTCCGAGCTAGCGAGTTGGTCGGAATATGTATTGGCTCTCGAGTGGGCTGCTGGGAGTAACGGTCCAAAATTATGGGATGCTCTCTTTGAACTCGAAATCACAGATGCGGCTGTTCTTGAGCCGTGGTTAGATAGTCTAGTTTTCTCCTTGTTTCGGCATCAGCCAACGTCGGTTGCTCTTAAGCAATTTGAGCAACAATGGGAGAAGTTTTCAGGCGATAGTCCTATCGCTCGAGCCTTGGCCCCCATGCTGGTGGCTGCCTTGGAACGAAAGTTTACGCCAGCGACGACCTGGTGTCGGAGTGATGCGGATCAGGCGATGCAGGTTTGGTTACGGACAAACCTGTTGCCGCGAGTAACAGAGGTACTTGCCCATCGCGGCAATGCTTCCACGGGGGATTTCACCGGTTGGAGTTTACTGAGTCGCCTGCCTGCGGATGAGCGGTTGCAGTTGCTCGAAAATGGGTTAGCGGAAGGTGTCGACATACCTGTTCAGCAGGTCGCGCTGCGAACCTTGGTGGCTAATGATGCAAATCATTTTAAGCTGTTGCTCGAAAGGATGCCTCAGTTGCTTCCTGAGAGTTATGTAGTGGCTTTGCAGGCTCTCTCATCGCGGGAAAACGGGGCTCTGCTGCTGTTGACAGCGATTGAAAATGGCCAGATTGCTGCTGGTACAGTTCCTAGCGATATCTGGCTGATCCTTGAGCGACAGCCGAATGAGCAAATTGCAGAACGCGCTAAGAAAGTGCATGCCCAATCAACACCTACGGTCGCCTGGGATGAGGTGGCAGCAACATACCGTGAGGCCTGGGAGACGCCAGGGGATGTCGAGCAAGGACGTCTGGTGTTTCGCAAAATGTGTGGCGCTTGTCATCGCGTCGAAAATGAGGGTGTTGCTATTGGTCCTTCGTTAGCATCGGTTATTGAGAAATCAAACGAGCAGATCGCTATTTCGGTTTTTCAGCCCAACATTGAGGTTGATCCCAAGTATCAAATGTACCAACTCGTGACCGATGATGGAGTGGTACACACAGGTATCATGGAGTCGGCACAATCCGATGCAGTCGTTATCCGTAATGGAAAAGGCGAATTAGAGAGATACCAGCGCAGTGAGATTGAGGTGCTTAAAGCTTCCGGCAAATCCCTGATGCCAGAAGGTTTGCAAGCGCAAGTAAGCCCGAAAGATTTTCGGGATCTACTGCTATTTATCAAACAGTATGCTGGACGTAATCAAGCAGGCGGAAAGGAATAATTATGACACTATCTTTCAGTGAGTCAGATCTTTGTGGTGTGTGTTATCGCTGGCTTGTCTACGTGGTAGCAGTTGCCGTCTTGGTGACGGCGCCATCTGCGAGCGTAGTAGGAGCGGAGACGGGGCTTCGGGTTGGATATTTCCAGAGTGATGCGTCGCCTGAAGTCGGTAGTCCATTGGCTTATGATCCCTGCGTCGCCATTGAGGAGCCATTGAGTTGTCGTGGAATCGTTGTGCTAGGAGCTGGTAAGCCAATTGTGCTGTTGACGATTGATTGGCTTGGTGTCGCTAATGATGGACATGAAGAATTTCGAACTCGCTTGGCGGCAGCGATTGATAGTGAGAAAGAGAGGGTTAGTTTGCATGCCTTGCACCAGCATGATGCTCCTCGTTGTGATTTAGGGGCAATGCGTTTGTTGGAGCAAGCAGGCAGTACCAATCGACACTATGATCGAATGTTGTGGCAGCGTGTCTTGGATGACACGATTAACGCAGTCAAGAAAGCGATGGTAGAAGCGCAGAGCTTCGACCAGGTTGGCTATGGAGAAGCGGACGTGAAGGATGTCGCTTCAAATCGTAGGTTGCTGGGGCCGGATGGTAAGGTGATGATCACGCGTTTTACGGCCACTCGAGATGCCGCAATTCGGGCGTTGCCTACCGGTACGATTGATCCCAAGTTGCGTCTGATTAGTTTCTGGAATGGTGCGAAGCCGATCGTCGTCTTGAGTTATTACGCTACTCATCCGCAAAGCTATTATCGTACGGGCAAAGCCAATCCTGATTTTCCCGGTTTAGCTCGGAATCGTTACGCGACGAAGTTGGGGATTCCTGTGGTGCATTTTAATGGTGCGGGAGGCAATATCGGTGCTGGAAAATGGAATGATGGCTCGGTTGCTGCTCGCGCCGAACTGGCGGGCAAGGTCGAAGCTGGAATGAATCAGGCTTGGGAGGCGACCAAGAGGTATCCGATAGCGATTGAGGCTGTGCAGTGGAACTCGTTGCCTGTGCGTTTGGAACCAGGAAAGCACTTGCAGCGGGACAAGTTGAAAGCCTTGGTGGAGAAAGCGGACACTGATCCAGTTTTGCGATTGAATTCTGCAGAGCATCTTTCTTATTTGGATCGTTACGAGCGAGGTGGAGTGATCGATATCGGCAGATTGCGACTTGGTGAGGTGCAGATCATGCACATGCCTGGGGAGTTGTTTGTCGAGTATCAGCTTGCGGCTGCGAGCATGGTACCTGGCGGTAAGGTTGCGATGGCCGCTTATGGCGATTACGGCACTGCCTATATCGGTACTGCAATTGGTTACCAGCAAGGAGGTTATGAGACCAGTGATCGCGCGACCTGTGTGGGACCAGGGGCGGAAGCCGTATTGATGGCCGCGATGTCCGAACTTTTGCTGGGTAAGGTTGTGGAGACCAAGCCTCTCGGCGTTCCTCCAGATGCTGCTGTCGCGATGCCGACCGCGAAGTGAGAGAACCTAGGAGCCTATTGGTCCAAGAGCGGTAGGACAGTCTGGGGCTTGGTCAGTGGCTGTTCTGTAGAGCTGCTTCTGAGGTGATTCTCCTACCGGTTGGTGGGGGTAGGTGGTCGTGTCGCAAGGTTTTTAGCCGTTGGGCCATAAAACCTTGCGATAAGCTCCAAAACATGGAGGCTGTAAAAGAAAAATCGCGATTCTCGATTCCCGATCTGGGCTAGAGGTAGCCAAATCACGAAGGCGAGTGTATATTTGGTAATGCGTGAACATTAACGCAGAGAAAAAATGCACTTGTTAATCGAACGCTCAGTTGATGTGGGATCATCTATTTAGCGACCAGCGGCTCGGGCTTTAACCGAGGCGTTTTCGACGAGCGGAGTCCACTCCCGTGTCCACTCCGGGGATGAGTGCATAAGTTAAATGCATGCCCTTGAACATGCATGGCCG
>JAUMAI010000124.1:0-5506 GCA_032116775.1 Pirellula sp.
TAATCGATTTCACTGGGTAAATGAGGTAATTGAGCGGAGGAATCGGAGGTTTCTTTCGGTGTCTGACAGCGCCACTCGGCGCGGAAGTCGATTTCGATCTGCCGATAGGGAGCATTGTTCGCTTTGGCAGTTGTATGAATAGCGGCTATAGCATCCGGATGGCGTGCTCCACAGATAACGGGTATTTGAGTCTTGATGATCCCCGCTTTTTCGGAAGCAATCTGCGCGATAGTGTCACCAAGTTGCGCTTGGTGATCCATACTGATGGACGTAATAATCGTTAGAAGTGGTGAACAGACATTGGTGCTATCGAGTCTTCCTCCCAAACCAACTTCCAAGACCACCAAATCAACTTGAGAGTACTCGAAGAATAACCATGCTAAGGCGGTGGATAATTCAAAGAAGGTTAGCCGTTCACCGCATTGTTTCTCAAGTAGTTCCTCCGCTTCGCGAAGCCTTGCCACCAATTTGACAAGGACTGATGGAGGACAGAATGCGCCGTCTACGGTGAATCGTTCTTCGATGTGCAAGAAGTGGGGCGAGGTGAATAGACCAACGCGATATCCGGCATCTCGGGCGATCTCCGCAATAATGGTAGCGGTCGAGCCTTTACCTTTCGTGCCGGCAATATGAACGGTGGGGAGGCGTTGCTGTGGATTTCCGATAATGGCCAACAACGTGCTCATGCGGTCGAGCTTGTAATGACTGATAGAGTACGGGCGGTGGCCACTTTTTTCATAGTTGACCCTGCCCAGCAGGTACTCGATAGCCGAGGCATAGCCGTCTGGCGATTCGAGTTGATCTTTTGCGATTTCCACAATCTAGCTCCGAGGGGTGCAGCCTTGGCTGCGAATCGGTTTACTTCCTCTATTGGACAATTTAATTCGAACTTGGCAACGCGGCGGCGAAGAACAAAACATCTATACACCCGAACACAGGTAAAAGGGTGGCTTGCGGCGTACCTCTCAAATCAATCACGCACCAGATCTTCCTCAATTCTTCAAATTGATCCACCTTACGCAAACGGAAACTGGCAGAGTTTAACGAACATTCCGGCAGAAGAGTCCATATCCTCCACTTTGGGGCTATCTCGTAGCTTGTCGATCCATCGGTCCGCATTTATAGTGCCCCATACAGGCAAATCGGGAACAATCGCTTCAGTAGACTGAACCAGACCCACTCCAAACGCGTATTTGTCCCTGTTTTGCAGCCTGAGATCTCGTCTGGAATTCTCCACTATTCTGCGTCCGAATCGCCGGAGCCATGTTTCCAATGCAAGCCACTGCCGAGACAACCGCGGCCAAAGCCGCACCCACGGCGTCTGAACCTGTTATCGAAACCCGAAATTTGGGCAAAATCTATCGCGACTTCTGGGGTCGAAAAAAGGTTTACGCTCTGAAATCGCTGGACATCGAAGTCCGGCAGGGTGAGATTTTTGGTTTGCTGGGCCCCAACGGTTCAGGAAAATCGACGACGATCAAACTCATCCTGGGGCTACTTTTCCCAACTTCAGGACGCGCCTTTGTTTTTGGTAAAGACTCAACCGACGTTCGTAAGAATGAACGGGTCGGCTATCTGCCTGAAGAATCCTACCTTTATAAATTTCTCAATGCGGAAGAAACACTCGACTTCTACGGTCGACTGTTCGAAATGCCAGCCGATCAGCGTCGTGAACGCACAGAGCAGTTAATCAAGATGGTGGGCTTAGAAAAATCTCGTCGTCGCCAACTGCGGGAATACTCCAAAGGTATGACGCGCCGCATTGGTTTGGCTCAAGCCTTGATCAATGAACCAGACCTGCTGGTTCTCGATGAACCAACAACCGGCTTGGATCCTATCGGCAGTCGAGAGATGAAGGACTTGATCCTTCAATTACGGGAACAAGGTAAGACCATCTTATTGTGCAGCCATCAACTGGCCGACGTGCAAGATGTTTGTGATCGTGTGGCTATCTTGCATCAGGGCGAATTAAAAGAACTCGGGCGTGTCGACAGTTTGCTTAAGGTCCGCGACGTCACCGAAGTGCATGCGAAGGGCTTGAGCGAAGAGGCTAAAGCGGAAATCGCAGCCTTAATCAAACGTCATGGTGGTGAAATCCTTTCTCTCGACAATCCAACAACGACGATGGAGGAACTATTCCTCGATATCGTTCGTCAGAGCGAAAACCGTCCAGGCCATCGTTCCGTCGAGTAACTCGTTTAACCGAACCCAACAAGTCATTCAACGACTCCGGATAAGCAATGCGTATCGAAGCCAACCAAATGATGACGTTCTGGGACTGGTTGCCTGGAATGGGTTTACTGCACGGCGGCCTGCTAGTGTTAGCTCTAGCGGCGATCGGCTTTGCCGTTTGTTACCTTATTTCTCTGGCCCGCTTTGGACCGACTGAAGGCTTTTATGTTATCGCGGAAGTAGTCTCCAAGTTTATCCGCGAAGATTTGCCTGGCACTTCGATGCGACGCATTCTGGCGATGGCCCGACTAGCAGTGCAGGAAGCTATTCGACGTCGCGTGCTCGCCGTATTTGCTGTATTCGTGGTCGGTTTACTCTTCGCCGGTTGGTATCTCGATCCCGCCGCCGATGATCCAGCCAAGTTATACATCAGCTTCGTAATGACCTCGATCAACTACATGGTCATCCTACTGGGTCTTTTCTTGGCAAGCTTTAGCTTACCCGCTGACATTAAGAACCGGACTATTTATACGATCGTTACGAAGCCTGTTCGACCTACGGAAATCGTCCTCGGTCGTATTCTCGGTTTCACAGCCGTTGGAACTGCCCTGCTTGTCGGCATGGGTATTCTCAGCTTTATCTTCGTGACACGCGGTATTCGCCACGATCACGATGTCGCTTCTATGGATGCACAGGGGCGAAAAGGTAAGACGACCTACGATGCTCGGCATTCCCACACCATCACAATGACCAGCGATGGCATCGGGGTGACCGACGAAGTTCGAGCCCATCGTCACACCGTAACGGTTCGCGAAGTTGACGGCAAGAAGATCTACGAGTTTGGCCCACCTGAAGGACAGTTACAAGCGAGAATACCTGTCTACGGTCTATTGCGATTCACTCAAAGAGATGGCTCTGCAGGTGATGGAATCAACGTCGGTTACGAATCCACCTATCGAAAATATATTGAAGGTGCGAGCTTATCATCTGCCATATGGACTTTTGACAATATCAATGAATCTCGGTTTGGAGATAAGCTGAACTTGGAAATGACGATCACCGCCTACAGAACTTTTAAAGGCGATATCGTCACAGGCGTTCGCGGAAGTGTTATTTTGCGAAGTCCTGATGGAAAAGTTGAAAGCGAACGCTTCCCTTTCATCGTGAAAGAATTCCAAGTCGATCGCATGGAAATCCCTGCCCAGATGAAGGGTTTCCGCGACGGCAAGCCTCAAGACCTCAACTTGTATAAAGATTTGGTTCAGGATGGCAAACTTGAAATCATTGTTCGCTGCAACGACCGCAGTCAGTATTTCGGTATGGCCACTGCGGACCTTTATTTGCGAGCAGGCGATTCGCCGTTTTTCTGGAACTTCGCGAAGGGATTCCTCGGCATCTGGTTCCAAATGGTCATCATTATTTGCTTCGGCGTGATGTTCAGTACGTTTCTGACTGGTCCGGTCGCCATGATCAGTACCTTAGCGGCTCTGACTCTGGGTTTCTTCGGATCGTTTGCTACCGGTGCACTCACTGGAGAGATTGTAGGTGGTGGACCTATCGAAGCATTGATCAGAACCTTAACCCAGCAAAGTCCGACGATTCCTATCGACTTAGGTTCTCCGCTGCTAGAAGGTACGATTAAGTTTATCGACCAAGGTGCTCTCTCAATTCTCTCTGCCTTGACGAGCGCATTACCAAACTTCCAATCGCTGAACACTTCAGACTTCGTGGCGTATGGAATTAATATCTTCGGTGATTTGGTTGCCCGTCATGGCGTGATCACTCTTGGTTATCTCGCCCTGACCACGATTATCGGTTACTTCTTCTTGAAGACCAGGGAGTTCGCCGCGTGAACATAACTGCTTACCGCCGAAAACTGATTTACATCGCAGCGATCGTTGCTATCCTCGTTCCGCTGTACGTGTTGGGCCAACCCTCCGTCATCCGCGATGACAAGCAAACATCGGCGGGTGGTACCTTAGCTCAAATCCGCGAGAAGTACGACCTCGGCCAGGGAGATTTAGGGAAACTAGACCCTGCTAGTGAATCAGCACGTTTAGCGACTTTAGGCCTGCGCGGAGTTGCCACATCGATTTTGTGGCATAAAGCGAACACCTACAAAACAGAACAAAACTGGGATCGGCTCTCAGCGACACTCAACCAAATTGCGTTGCTACAGCCACACTTTATCAAGGTTTGGGAATTCCAAGCCCACAACCTCGCCTATAACACTTCGGTTGAGTTCGATGATTACCGTCAACGTTATGCCTGGGTAAAACGAGGAATGGAGTACCTGAGCCGCGGGATCGACTTCAACCGTCGCGATGCCAATCTACCTCACTTCCAAGGAATGATCTTCGGCCAGAAGCTCGGCAAAGCTGACGAACACAAGCAATTTCGTAAGCTCTTCAGTAATGATGGCGATTTCCATGATGAACTCGAAAAAGATGGATTTGATGCTCGCGAAGAAGAAGCGTTAGGGCCTGATCGCTTACCAGACAACTGGTTGGTGGGCCGATTGTGGTACAAGCGAGCTGAGGCAGTTTATAACTCAGGTAATTTACTACCTAATAGCTTCCGCAAAGGACCGCTGCAATTCTTCTCATCAGCGCCACTGACGTTGATGAATTTCTCCGAAGCCGTCGAGAGCGAAGGAATTCTCGACGAAAGGGCCCAAGAAGCTTGGAGTCGCTCGGATACCTCCTGGCGGCAATTCGGCGATCTCGTTCTGCCGACGACTTGGGGTCACACTTTAAGATTGAACGACCTCGAGAAAAGCAACGAACGCATCACTGAACTGAGAAAACAGTTCCAAGATTACGCTGGGCCGCTCTATCAGCAGGCACTCGACGAACGCTATCAGCAACTTTCTCCCGAACAACGCGTCGCCTTGGAGACCCCAGACGATAAGAAGACCGAGCAGCAGTTTGTGTTAGCTGTTCAAGCCAAAGAGCTGATCAACCCTTCGGCTGTAGACATTGCCAGAAAACTTCCGCAGGAACGATTGCTGGATGGGATTCAATTAGCTACGCGTGTTGAAAATGAAGAAATCATCCGTGAACACATCGATAATTATCGCAACCAAGTCAATTACAACTACTGGGAAACAAGAGCCAAAGCGGAACAAACCGAACTCGCTCTACAAGCCCGTCAAAGTTTGTATGACGCAGAGACTTTATTAGCGGATGCGGAACTCGACGAAGCACTGAAGAAATATGATGTTTCCTGGAAACTTTGGAAGGAACTGTTTGATCAGTATCCTATTCTCATGACCGACGAAAAAGGTGGTGATGAGGTTTTGGAAGCTCTCCGCCGCTACTCGCGCGCCATCGAT
>JAUMAI010000125.1:0-10326 GCA_032116775.1 Pirellula sp.
CACAAAGACGATGGCCACGGCGATACGGCCGCTCCAGCAGCGACAGCCGCGTCTGCCCCAGCAGATGCCCATGCTCCAGCCTCCGACAATCCGGTTATTGATCCCGAAGTGAACAAACGTAGTGCCGCGGGTCTCTTCTTCAGTATTTATTACTGTATGACCGGGGTACACGCCATTCACATTATCGCCGGTCTAATCGTGCTGACCTGGATTTTGGTTAAGGCAGCGAATGGACAGTTTCACAGCGAATATTTTGGACCTGTTGATTACGTTGGTTTGTACTGGCACTTGGTCGACTTCATCTGGATCTACCTCTTCCCGCTGCTTTACTTGATCACCTGATTTTCGGTTCTAGCGGGAAACAATTTCGAAACAGCTCTGAAAAACATTTGGATTCGATATGGCACATTCACACGCTGCACACGATACGCATGCTGAACACCATGGTGCACACGACCATGCTGCACACGACCATGGTCATGGACATCACGGCTTCGCACACCCATCTCCAGTATGGCAGTTGCTGGCCGTATTCGTGGCGTTGTTGATGCTGACCGTAGCGACCGTTTTTCAGTCGACACTCGATTTGGGTACCTGGGAAATCTGGGCGTCTCTTGCGATTGCGACGATCAAGGCCGCGTTGGTTATCTTGTTCTTCATGCACATGATCCATGATAAGCCCTTCAATATCATCATGTTCCTGGGAACATTGGTATTCGTGGCATTGTTCCTCGGTTTTACACTGATGGACGCTCACGGCTACAAAGACTTGATTGAGCCAGACTCGATCCAGCCAAAGTAGCTGCTTATTGCAGTTTGCGATTCACATAAAAATTTGAGTTCTTCCGAGGGGCCTTACGCGAGGCCCTTTTTTTTTGCGACAATAGGAAATCGGAAAAACACATTTCTGCGACTTGCCAAAAGGTGATGCCATGAAACGCCGTATGGTTTTGTTGACCGAAGGTCATTCGAATCCACACACTGCTAAAACTGCAACTGGACTGCTTCGTTACTGTCCCGAGGAATGCGTTGGAGTTATCGATAGCCATCATGCCGGTCACAGTGTGTCTCACTTTTTGGGATCTGGTGGGGACCTAAAGTTTATCTCGAGTTTGGATGAGGCTCCCACAGCCAACACGTTGGTTATCGGTATCGCGCCTCCAGGTGGAAAAATACCGCTTAGCTGGCGACCGATCATTCTCGGTGCCATCGAGCGCGGCCTTAATGTTCTCAGCGGCCTGCATGATTTTCTATTAGAGGATCCAGAGTTCCGCGAAGCCGCAGAACGCAAAGGAACCCACTTAATCGATGTCCGGCGCAATCACTTCAAAGAGATATCTCGACGGCGAGGTCTGAGCAATAATTGCTTAAGAATCCACACCGTAGGCCATGACTGCAGCATCGGTAAGATGGTTGTGAGCCTCGAAGTTTCCCGCGGCTTGGAGAAACGAGGCTTGGACTCTCACTTCATCGCAACCGGTCAAACCGGCATCATGATCGCCGGTTCCGGCTTACCCTTGGATTGCATCGTCGCTGATTTCGTTGCTGGAGCGGCCGAACAACTTGTACTAGAAAACCAACATCATTCCATTCTAGTCGTGGAAGGGCAGGGGAGTCTCGTTCATCCATCCTACTCCGGCGTCACCCTAAGTTTGCTTCACGGCTGTCTGCCACACGCTTTGTTCTTGTGCTTTGAGGCAGGCAGAGCCTCCGTGGGTGGAATAGAACATGTACCGATTCCAGAATTATCCCGAATCGCAGAGCTATTCCAGACGATGGCCAGCATTCATCAGCCATGCGAGATTATTGGCATCGGCATGAACGGTCGCAAAGTATCTCCTGAGATCGCCAAGGAAATAGCCCAGCGTATTGAAGATAACATGCAACTTCCTGTTGTAGATGTTATTCGCGATGGAGCAGATCGATTGATTGATGTCGCAGAGAAGTTCTATCACGATGGGCGCTGGCGTAATTTTGGAATGTAAATAACCGTCCCTAAACCCTGATAACTCAAGGTGCTCCTTTGGAAATCAAGACTCATCTTTTTGAGCTACCATTGCGTGATCCCTTTACGATTGCACGGGGAACTGCGACTTCTCAACCTACCTTGGTTGTAGAGCTGATCGACGACGGTATCAGCGGATTTGGCGAAGCCACTTCCAATGATTTCTATGCGGCTTCCATCCCAACGATGTTGCAAGACCTGCGACATATGGAAAGCCTGCTTTCAACGCTCCGATGGGAACGGCCAGAACAATTGTGGGATGCCTTGGACCCAATCATCGGACAGAATCGCTTTGCTCAAGCGGCACTCGATATGGCCGCTTATGACCTGTGGGGCAAACGGAGTCGCCAGCCTGTCTGGAAATTGCTCGGCTTAGATCCCAATCGCGGACCGCAAAGTTGCTATACACTCGGCATTGATACGTGCGAGGTGATGCTGCGTAAAATGCAAGCCATGCCTGGTTGGCCCATTTACAAAATCAAGTGTGGAACAGCTAGCGATTTAGAAACGATTCGCTTCCTGCGGCAGCATACATCTGCCATCTTTCGAGTGGATGCGAATTGCGGATGGCGTCCCGACCAAGTCTTGCCGATGGCCACCGAATTGAAGAACCTGGGTGTTGAATTCATTGAACAACCCCTACCTGTTGAGAGATGGGAAGAAATGCGAAATATCAAACCGGACAGTCCATTGCCATTGATGGCCGATGAGAGTTGTCCCGTTTTTGATTCAGTAGAGAAATGCGCCATTTCTTTCCACGCCATCAATATCAAGTTAGTGAAATGCGGTGGCTTAACGCCCGCACTACGCATGATCGAAAAAGCTCATCGACTCGGCTTGAAAGTTATGGTCGGCTGCATGACTGAATCCAGTATCGGAATCTCGGCTGCCGCCCAACTAAAACCCTTACTCGATTTCGCGGATCTCGATGGGGCGGTTTTGTTGCGAGAGGATTTGGCAGATGGTGTCTGTGTTGACAAAGGAAATATAATTCTATCCGATCGACCTGGAACGGGTGTTCGATTGAAAGACAATATCGATCACCTTCGCATGCAAAATATCTCCTGATTTGGCATCTAGACCTTTAGCAGTTTTATTCGGATTTGTTGGTAACCTGCACGAAATGGAATGGACCCTATGAGCAGTGCTGTGCGTGTCCCCGCTCGCAACGAGGTTGATGTTAAAGATACCTGGGATCTATCAAGTCTTTACAAAGACAACAATGCCTGGGAGAAAGACTTAAAGAAATTAGAGCAGTTGCGAACTCAGTACGAGAGCTATCGCGGCACGCTGAAACAGTCTGCCCAACGTGTGGCAGACTTTTTAAAATTTGACTTACAGGTTGATCGAATCGCGGAACGCGTCGGCACCTACGCGATGCTACGCACGACCGAAGATCAAGCGAATGATGAGGCGAAGACCTTATTCGCGAAATACCAAACAACCGCCATGAAGCTCTCCCAAGCAGCTTCTTTTTTCCGCCCCGAACTCCTGGCTCTACCTGCTTCGCAGCTTAAGGAATATCTGGTCGCGGACTGCCTAAAACCCTACCGGCTTCTCCTCGATCGTATCATTCGTTTCAAGAAGCATACCCTTTCCCAGCGTGAGGAAGAATTGCTCTCGTTACAAGGAGAGATGGCATCCACAGCCAACCAAGTCTTTAGACAACTCAATGATGCCGACATGAAATTCGGCACGGTTAAGAATGAGCGTGGTGAAACAGTTGAACTGACCCATGCAACTTATTCGCAGTTCATGATTTCGCCAAAACGCAATGTTCGTAAAGCAGCCTTCGAAAAGTATTACGAGGGTTTTGCCTCTCACGAAAATACTTATGCAGCTTGCTTGGCAGGAAGCATTCATAACGATGTGTTTTACGCTCGAGCTCGCAAATACAACTCTTGCCTGGAAGCCGCGTTATTTCCGGACAACGTTCCGTTAGCGGTCTATAACAACCTGATTGCCACCACTCGCCTACATCTTCCTACCACCTACCGTTACTTTGAAATTCGCAGACGGAAGATGGGATTAAAGGATATCCACCATTATGACACTTACGTTCCGATCTTAACTTCGCAAGAAACGGAACGCTCATGGGACGACACCGTCAACTTGATTCTCAAAGCCTTACAACCGCTAGGCTCTGAATACTGTAAAGTTTTGGATAAAGGGCTCAGCGGACGATGGTGTGATCGCTATCCAAACCAAGGCAAGCAAAGTGGAGCTTTTAGTTGCGGCAGCTACGATGGCGATCCCTATATCTTGATGAATTACAAGCCCAAAGTTCTTAATGATGTGTTCACCCTCGCGCACGAAGCGGGGCACTCAATGCACTCGCACTTCTCTGCCAAAACGCAACCATTTCAGTACTACAACTACACGATTTTTGTGGCTGAAGTGGCCAGTACTTTCAATGAACAGCTTCTCAGTCATTACATGATCCAGAACGCTCATAGCAAGGAAGAAAAGGCTTATCTGATCAACCATGAAGTCGATAGCATTCGCGCGACGATGGTACGCCAAACGATGTTTGCCGAATTCGAAAAACGAACTCATGAGATGGCAGAAAGTGGTGAACCGCTAACCACAAACTCGCTCAAAACTGAGTATCGCAAACTGCTCGATGATTATTTTGGGCCGAATTTTCAGATCGATGACACTCTGTCACTCGAATGTCTACGGATCCCACATTTCTATCGCGCGTTTTACGTCTACAAATACGCTACCGGCCTTGCAGCCGCTATCGCACTGTCGAGAAGAGTCCTGGAAGGTGGACAGCGCGAACTAAAAGATTACCTGCGTTTTCTGCAAAGCGGTTGCTCGAAAGATCCGCTCGATCTACTCAAAGATGCTGGTGTTGACATGACAACTCCAGAACCGATCGAAGTTGCTTTGAAACACTACCAGAATTTAGTCAGCCAACTCGATGAACTGATCTAAGTGGATTGTATTGAAGCCAAAAACAAAAAATCCTCCACTCGATAAAATCGAATGGAGGATTTGTCATTTAAGTTACTGACTTTGCCAAGATGGTTATAACGAGCTCTCTAGCAACAAACGCAGCTTGCGCAATTCCTGCCGCATATCCATCGTTTCCATCGGTGTCATCTGAATACTCAAAGCGCGATCATAATTGACTCGCTCCAATTGAGTGATCACTTTGGCGTATTCAATCTCGCCTTGCCCTACCCGCACCTGGAGTTGATCTTTCCTGGAATCCCGCAAATGAACATGCAGCACATATTTCATCAATTTATCTAAGTTCTTGTGTCGGTGCGGTCCAACCCAAAAATGACTTGGATCCAACGTTAGTCCTAAACCAGGCACATTATCGCACAAGTTCTTGACCGTATCGGGATCCTCACTCAAGCAACCCACCTGAGTCTTCAAAGCAACTCGAGCCCCCTCGGTCTCTGCAATAGAAACCAACTTCTGCAAACGCTCGATCTCTTCGTTAAAAGGCGTTCCCAACTCTGCCGATGGCACAGTCAGAATCACGACCTTGGTTGCTTTCGCAAAACGACAAATCGTCTTGAATTGGGAATAATATTCCTCTCCAGTTGCAGCAATACGAACGCTGTAACTGCAGATATCCAACCGGTGCGTATCGCGGCACAATTCGATCGCTCGATCAAATTCCGCTTCAAGTCGCGATGGTGGCATCTGGCACTCATCTTCGTGCAAAGCGATCTCGACCGTTGAGAATTCAAGATCCTGCAATAGCGAAATCACATCCGGAATGGGTACATCCGGGAAACAATCCGTAGAAGCGGCAACGAACACTGAACCGACTCCTTTATCCGTTCTATCCTTAGCAATCTATCAATCGAGTCCCCAAGTTATCGTTTCGTGACCGTTGTGGCAACACCACGCCCCGTCTGTACACCCCACACTTTCTGGCTCTTCCCACAGATTCTATCCTATTTGTTGCTAGCAAATACCAAGGAAAGGTGACATCTAGCTGACTTTGGTGTTCAATAGTAGCTAATCCCACCTCTCTAGCACTAATCGCTGCAGCGGAGAAATAACCCCATGATGCTCAACCGTTACTCCCCGAATATCAGCCTCTTGATGCGCGTGAACTGGCCTACCACTCTGCTTGCAACCGTAACTCTTTTGCTGGTCTCTCCGAGCGTTTCAGCAGTTTCTGCGCAAGAGGCCTCGGCGACCGATCGAGCCGCCGAACCAGCGACGCCGGCAACTTGGTATGGTGAAGGAGTCAGACCCTCCGAGGCACGAACTGCCGAGGATGAGCGGCAGGGATTTCATCTTCCGAAAGGCTTTGTTGTCGACTTAGTAGCTGCCGAACCGCAGATCTCAAAACCACTCAATTTGGCGTTTGATGCGCAGGGACGACTCTGGGTGACCGACAGCTTGGAGTATCCCTATCAAGCGACAGGAGACTCCAGGCCCCGTGATACCCTTCGTATCATCGAAGATACCGATGGCGATGGCTCTTTTGATAAAACGACGACTTTTGCCGATGGACTAAATATTCCGATTGGTGTTTTACCTTACGGTGATGGAGCGATCTGTTTTAGCATTCCGAATATCTGGTATCTCCGCGATACGAACCATGATGGCGTATGTGACCAACGAGAGATCATTCTTGGCCCCTTCGATACAACTCGTGATACCCACGGCATGGTCAATGCCTTACGACGAGGTGATGATGGCTGGATCTATGCATGCCACGGCTTCAACAATCAATCAACTGTCGAAGGTAGAGATGGCCACAAAGTCACTTTGATTTCAGGTAACACGTTTCGTTTCAAGCCCGATGGAAGTCGAGTTGAACTTGTCTCCCAAGGACAGGTCAATCCATTTGGTATGGATAGCGATGACCGCGGTCAATATTACACCGCGGATTGTCACAGCAAACCCATTACTCAAGTCATTCGCGGAGCTTGCTATCCAAGCTTTGGTCGCCCACACGATGGACTCGGCTTTGCGCATTCCATGATGGACCATCTACACGGCAGCACAGCTATCGCAGGGCTTGTTTTCTATCATGACGACCGATTCCCGGAAATCTTTCGCGATTCATTTTTGAGCGGCAATGTTATGACTAGCCGTATCAATCGAAACACCAGAAAACGTGTGGGCTCAACCGAGTTCGCGATTGAACAAGGCGACTTCATGACCAGCGACGATTCGTGGTTCCGCCCCGTTGACCTCCGCTTAGGCCCAGACGGTTCGCTCTATGTCGCCGATTTCTACAACAAAATCATCGGACATTATGAAGTTCCTCTAACTCATCCAGGACGCGATCGACATCGCGGTCGTATTTGGCGCATTCGCTACGCCCCCAACGGAGAACTTGCTCCGACTACCAAGCTAAACCTCACGACCGCTACACCTCAGGAATTGGTTCTAAAACTAGCTTCCTCCAACGCAACCACTCGTCAACTCGCTCTTGATGAACTAACCGATCGTTGCGGAGATGGTGCAGCGCAAGCTCTTGTCGCTGGACTTTCGCATAACTCACCGAGCTCCCGCTACCTTTCGATGTGGGGCCTACAACGCATCGGAGCCTTGGATGCGAAGCACTTAGAAGCTTTAGCGCAGGACTCCGATCCGTTAGTGCGTTTGCATGTGGCTCGTTTACTCGGAATTTCACGTCCCGAAAGCGAAACATTGCTGCTTCGTTTATTAAAAGATAACGACGCTGACGTCGTTCGTGTCGCCACAGAAAGTCTTGGCCTACAAAATTCATCCCCAGCGCTACTTCCATTGCTAGAACTGCTCCAACGTTTCCAAACTGCACAAGATGATCTTGCTAAAGACTCCGTAATGATTCAGACGATTCGAATCGCGATTCGCAACCTGCTTCAAAAAGATGCTGCGAGAGCAGTATTACTGAAAGCCTGGAACCTACAACCATCAGCCGAACTTCAGTCGCTAGCCGCTAACGGCCCACATGGTCAAGCGATCGCCTCCATTTTATTAGGCCTTCCACATCAGGATGCAGCCACGCTACTTCAACGCAAGATGATGGGAGCTGCTAAGGATCAAGCGTTATCTGCAAACACTTCGGTCGATAACAATGTGTCACCAGAAGTTCTGCAACACATCTCGCGCTGGATTGACCCCAACGAACTCTCAGCCTTTGTTGCCTGGCTGGAAAACACACATGCCCAGTCGCCACTACGGCAATTACAATTGCTGCAAAGCGTCGAAAGTGGCCTCACTGCCCGAGGTATTGCGGCTCCTGAAGTGATACATGAATGGGCAAGACGATTAGCGGTCCAACTCCTCACACCTTGGGAAGCGGATCCGGCTGACGACTCGACGGCTGTTAGTTGGGGCGTCGAAAATGGCGAGCTCTGGAAATTCGAAAAAAGAAACTGCGATGATGGAACTGACTATGCCAATTTCCAAAGCAGTTTGACACGTGGTGAAAGCTACACCGGCACCTTGCGTAGCGGCCCCTTCAAAGCCCCAGAGTCTCTGACCTTTTGGATCGTCGGACATAACGGCTTCCCGAATGAAGCCAACAAACAGGCCAACCGTTGCGAACTGGTTGCAGCCGACAGTGGAGCGGTACTTAAAACCGCGTTTCCACCTCGAAGCGATGTTGCTCAACCGATACGCTGGGAACTATCAGATCATCTGGGCAAACCCGTTTTCGTGCGCTGCGTCGACGCCGACAATGCCAATGCATATGCCTGGATCGGTGTTGGCCGATTTTCGCATCCATCGCTCAATGCGGATGATAGGATCAATGAGTTACGTCAAGCTCTACAGCTTATCGCGCGATATTCCTTGCGAAACCTCGCTCCTCAATTAACCTCAACATCAAACTCAAAACAATTAGACGATAAAGCTCAACTGGAATGCCTGGCAGTTCTGGCTCAATTGAAAGATCAATCTCTGCTGCAAAGCTCCGCGGAATATGCTTCTCAAGATCTGAATCTAGCGACCACTTGGAACCAGGCTTTACACGCCGCAACTCAACTTCCCACTGAAGATCTCACTCAGTGGCAAGCGAAAGAACTTCCATCACTCATAAAGCCACTGAGCACTCGTCAACAAACGCAACTTGTACGCACTATCGCTGCTCGAACATCCAACCTTAACTGGCTCCTGGATGCATTCGATTCAGGAACAGTTTCTCTGGCAGTTTTGCGAGACACGCCGCTGCGGGATCTACTGTCGGCTCTCTATAACAAACCAGATTATGCCGAACGCTGGCAGAATGTGCTGGCTGCTGTACCCCAAGAAGATGATGCGGCATTAAAACGCTGGACTCTCCTCACGTCACAAACTGCCACTCAATCCGATTCCTCATTGAACGTCGGTCGCCAAATCTTCGTAGAGAAATGTTCTCAATGCCATCAGCTTGCTAATGAAGGTAAGCTGGTAGGGCCACAACTCGATGGAGTAGGAAAACGTACCAACGAACGACTACTTGAAGACATCCTTCTACCGAACAGAAATGTCGATCACGCCTTCCGAACAACAACACTTCTTCTCGAAGATGGACGCGTGCTCGTTGGTCTCGTTCGCAATGAATCCGCTGAATCTTTGACCCTGGTCGATTCGGAAGGGAAAGAACAATCCATCGCCATCCAAGATATCTCGGAGCGAAAACAGAATACCCAATCTGTGATGCCGGCTAATTTCCATGAACTCCTTGATGACAAAGCTGTTCTTAATTTGCTAGCATTTCTGCGAAAATAGGTTAGCACGACCAAGTACTTACTGCATGGCGGCCCGGCAGTGACTGGTTAGTAGAGCAACAGAGGCTTCGCTCATGAGAAGCCTCTCTGCACAGGTGTGCTACTATCGGTCCTCATGGATTGGGGCTCCTACGTAGTATTACCAAATGCTTGCATTGAAATTGAGAAGCATGGAGTTGAGCGTAGGACCACTTGTCATCATCGCAATAAGAATAGCCGGCATCGCACTCTATTTCGGGGAAACGCCCACCTTCGGCGGGTATTTGGTGCAGCAGTAAAACGTGCCAAATACCTTAAAAAAATTGCTCTGGCCTCAACTCCTTGTATTTCCTAACATCCCGCGAGAGGTGTCTTTTTTCAAGGAGGAAAGTTGTGCAAACGATTAAGACTGCCGCTGTCGTAGTACTCATGATGACAGTGCTTTACGGAATCTTTATTGCAGTAAACAACAAAGAGCCCGCGCTTCCCTCTTGGTATGATGGAATCGATCCCGATTCGGTTGCACTCGAACCCGATTTAGGTGAGCCGGTCCCTACGGAAGACCTGTTGCCGTCACCGTTACCGACCGAGAGCGTTGCGAGCAATAAGACATTGCCACCTGAGTCCGCTAAAATCCCTACGTCGCTTCCCAGCGGCGTG
>JAUMAI010000126.1:0-3656 GCA_032116775.1 Pirellula sp.
GAAATTAAAGCGATTGAGCGACGCGGTAAGCGGGTTATCGTTCAAGTTGATTGCAACTATCTTGTTTTTCAACCGAAGATGACAGGCTTGGTTTGTTTAACGGATCCACCTGACCCAGGCCACATTCGCATGATTTGGAAATTAGCTCCAGTTGGCAAGTCGCAACGACGGCCAAGTTCGTCACATAACGAAGTCGTCTTCTGGGATCGACGCGGTTTGGGAACCGTCAGTCTATGGGACTCGGCTGAGTTGGAGCAGAAGCTTGGCGACTCGGTATTGGGGCCTGATGCGTTATCGATTAGTTGTGATGAATTGCAGCGGCGAGGAAGTCGGACGAAGAGATCGATCAAGGTGGCCTTACTGGATCAGAAATTGGTTGCTGGAGTTGGGAATCTGTACGCTTCGGAGATTTTGCACCGCATTGGCCTGCATCCAGAGATGCCAGCAGAGAAACTCAATAGTCGGCAGTGGCAGCAATTGCATAGTGCCATGCTGGAAATATTACACGAAGCGATTCGATACGAAGGTTCGACTTTAAGTGACGGAACCTATCGCAATGCGTTAAATGAATCAGGCGGCTATCAGAACCACCATCAGGTGTATGATCGGGCGGGTGAGCTATGTCGGACGTGTGGTCGACAAGAGATTATGCGAATGGTGCAAGCTCAACGAGCAACCTTCTATTGTCCCGCATGTCAGCGCAAAAACAAACGCTAGGCTTACACCCTTTCGTTGGATGATGCGGTTGGTTGGGTTCGATTGGCCGCGGCGCGTCGCGAGAGTTCTTTACAAGCCTCGCCTGGATTGGAGCAGAGCGAGCAGCTTGTTTCTCCATCTTCATTGGTTTTATTCGCCAAGCCGCCGCAACTGCCACTGATCGAACGTCGGCCAAACATGACTCCGATTGCCATGCCGGCGACAACGATGGCAAAAATACCGAAGGTTCCAGCGAGGATTAGAAGAAATGACATGGCATTCATAGACGACAACTCGCTCACTTACGATTAGGGCAACTTGGGCTGAGTCATTTTTTGTTTGGCTGCTTCAAGGACTTGAGGATAGTTTGAGCGAAAGGCTTCGCTAGGAATTATCTCAAATCGATCCGGCTGGCGGAGGATTAACAAGACTGGCAAGTTATTGCTGTTGGCAATTTGAAGGGCTCGCTCCGGGCCGCTGACCATCATCACCGTAGCCCAACCGTCAGCCATCATGCAATTGTCTGCTACTACAGAAGCAGAGGCAAGGTTATGTTGAACGGGTTGACCTGATTTGGGATCAATTGTGTGGGAATAGCGGACGCCTCCATCAACAAACGCATTTCGATAATCACCAGAGGTTGCTAACGCCCCATTTGCCAGCGGCACAATGGTTTGGATATCGCGTTGTTCTTCGGTTGGAGTTTCAATTCCTACTCGCCATGGTTCGCCATCAGGTCGTTTTCCACGGGTACGAACTTCACCCCCTATTTCAACAAAGTGATCTTCATGCCCAGCCTTCAACAGGAGATCGGAAATTCGATCGACTCCATGTCCTTTGGCGATTGAGCTCAAATCGATTTGAAGTTCAGGATGACTTTTCTTCAGCGCCGGAGGCGACTGGCGAACCTCGAGTTTGGTATAGCCAACTTTTTCAATCAGTGTAGCGAGTGTCGCTTGGTCAGGAGCTTTATCGGTCCGTTTGGCTGGTCCAAAACCCCAAGCATTGACCAGTGGGAGTATGGTGATGTCGTAGTAGCCATCGGATTTCTTGGACAATTCTAAAGCAGCCGCTACCACAGTTGCGGTTTCTGGCGAGACGGGAAACCAATCGGTCGATTTTGATTGATTGAATCGAGAGACTTCTGAGTCCTCGATGTACGTTGACATCTGCTGACTGACTCGCTTGAGTTCCTGCTCGATTTGTAAATGCAAAGCGGGGCTGTCAGCGAATTCAACCTTGCTAACCAGACGGACCTGATAAGAGGTTCCCATCGTCTGGCCGCTAAAGATCTCGACCCCCGTCTTTTTGACGTTCGGGGTGTTGAGGCGTCCCAGCATGTAGGCGGTAGCCAAGATAATTGTTATCCAGACTAATGGGCGCAAAGCAGCACTCCAGGGAGCTTTCCCTGGAGTGCTTGAAGAGTGGCGAGATGTTGGTTGCTTCACAACCATTAACCTCCGAAGTCGTCGAAGGCGATATTCTCAGGTTCGACACCGAGGCTCTCAAGCATCTTAAAGACAGCCGAGATCATCATCGGTGGACCGCAGAGGTAAAACTCAATGTCCTCTGGGGCTGGATGATTCTTGAGATAGTTTTCCAGGATCACTTGATGGATAAAGCCGACGTATCCCGTCCAATTATCTTCTGGTTTCGGTTCGGACAGAGCGATATTGAATTTGAAGTTCGGGAAGTCGCGCTCGATCGCTCGGAAATCTTCTACGTAGAACAATTCCCTAGTTGAACGACCACCGTACCAATACGAGACTTTACGATTGGACTTGCGATTGCGGAACAGTTCAAAGATATGGCTGCGAAGCGGAGCCATACCGGCACCACCACCGATGTAGACCATTTCGTTCTGCGTGTCTTTGATGAAGAACTCGCCGTAAGGACCGGAGATAGTAACTTTATCACCCGGCTTTAAATTGAAGATGTACGAAGACACCTTCCCTGGAGGTGTACTTTCTGGGGCTCGTGGTGGAGGCGAGGCGATACGGACGTTGAGCATGATGATGCCTTTTTCGCCCGGATAGTTTGCCATCGAGTAAGCCCGGAAAACCGTCTCATCTACTTTGGAAACATAGCGCCAGATATTGAACTTATCCCAATCTTCGTGGAAGCGTTTGTCGACCAAGAAGTTTTTGTATTCGACTTGGTGAGGTGGAACTTCGATCTGAATGTATCCACCAGCTTTGAAATCCACAGCCTCATTCGGTGGCAATTCCAAGACTAACTCTTTGATGAAGGTTGCGACGTTGTCATTGGAGCGAACGGTGCAGAGCCATTTCTTGGTTTCGAAGACTTCCTCGGGGACTTCGATATCCATGTCCTGCTTGACTGCCACTTGGCAGCTCAGTCGCACGCCTTCCTTAGCGAGTTTGTTATTGATGTGTGTTTTTTCCGTCGGCAAGATATCTCCGCCGCCGGCATGTACTTTCACTTTGCACTGAGCACAGGTTCCACCACCACCGCAGGCGCTGGAAACAAAAATGCCGTTGTCGGCCAAGCAGCCGAGGAGTTTGCCACCCGCAGGCACCGATAGTGTTTTTTGACCGTTGACGGTGATTTTGATGTTCCCCGATGCAACGAGATATTTCTTGGCGACCAAAATCAGGACTACCAAGGCGATCACGACGAGCGTGAACATAAACACGCCAAGGATAATGGTTCCGACATCCATCGTACTAGCGCCTATCACACAATGAGGAATAAAAACGGAGAACTTTCAGCCCGGTGTTTTGACTCAAATTACAGTTTGATACCACCGAACAACATGAAGGCCATCGCCATTAGACCAACCGTCATAAACGTGATGCCTAAACCACGAAGTGGAGGTGGAATATCGGCATACTTCAGTTTTTCGCGGATACCCGCCAAGGCTACGATCGCTAGTGCCCAGCCAAAGCCGGAACCGACTCCATACACGACGCTCTCTGGCAAGTTATAGTCACGTTCCA
>JAUMAI010000127.1:0-3667 GCA_032116775.1 Pirellula sp.
GCCTCAGCGATTGCAGTGGCACTCTGGTTGTCCCTGTAAAATCGATGGATGAGATCACGTTGTCGATCCGAAAGTTTCCTAATGCAGTCGTCGAGGGCAGCTTGTCGCGGGGCCAATTCTTCGGCGAAAGAAAATGACTCGGCTGTAAGCTCTTGGATGAGTTCGTCACTAAAGGCGTGCCGATCTCTTCTGGCTTTTCGCCAATATTTCAGAACCTGGTGCCTTGCGATTCCTAACGCCCATCGCAAGAAATCAGCGTCCGGCCGAAAGCTCGCAAAGCTTCGCCACATTTCAAGGCTTGTCTCTTGAAAGACGTCGGAAGATGCTGTCGGGTCGTGAACAAGGGCTCGAATCCACGCAAAAATCCGTAGCTGATCTCGCGTGAAGAGTTGCAGAAACTCTTCATAAAGCTCCGGATCGGAGGACGCATGGTCATTCATTTAGCGGGTCTTTAGAAGTTATCGGATCGGTTGGAAGCACACTTTCCCATTGGTAGTTGATCCAATCGATCGAGGATTTGTACCGGAAAATCACAAAACCAAAGAAAAATTTTCTCTGGGGTACTAAATCGCTTGGCTGCGGGAAACAGCGATACAGAAGGTGCAACTTCCGTCATTCAACAGCGGTAGGTTCGTAGTTAGGGGGCCTTGTGTTTCTAAAAATCATCGTAGCCGTATGGTCGTCCGTTATCTGTATTCTCATAGGAGGTGGAGCGGTGCAGGCTCAAGTTGACTTTCGGGAGCAGATTGCCCCCCTGCTCGAGCGACGAAGCCTCGGTTGCCATAACGCTCAGCGATGCGAAGGTGATTTCTCTCTGCATTCAGCGCAGACAGCATTCTCTGCTGACGACATCGTCCCAAGCGACGCCCAGGGCGGTCATTTGATTGACCTGATCACCTCGGAAAAAGGCAACGAGGAAAAGCCTATTGATGCAGATCCGCTAAACGACGAAGAAGTAAGGCGAATTAGTCGGTTTTAATCCAAAACGTGCTAAGCAGCCTTGGGAAGGATGAATTGTGAATCTACGTCTTGTTTTGCGGTCTTTGACGGCGTCTCTGGCCGGATTTCTCTTCGGGTTTGACACCGTAGTGATTTCCGGTGCCGAAAAGACGATACAAGCCCTTTGGGGGCTCAGTGACGAACTGCACGGCTTAGCCATGGGCGCAGCGCTTTGGGGAACGGTGCTGGGGGCATTTCTCGGAGGTTGGCCGACAGAGAAAATCGGGCGCAAGAAAACGCTGATTTGGATTGGCGTTTTGTATTTTGTCTCCGCTGTTTGGTCTGGTTTAGCTACCGACGTCTATTCATTCATTATCGCAAGATTCATCGGAGGACTTGGAGTCGGCGTCTCGACGATTGCCGCACCCATGTACATCTCTGAGATCGCTCCTGCCCGCTTGCGTGGACGCCTTGCCGGTTTGTTCCAGTTCAACATCGTTTTTGGAATCCTGGCGGCGTTTCTGTCGAACGCCCTGCTGGCTGGAACCAGCGAGCACGACTGGCGCTGGATGCTCGGCGTCGAAGCAATACCAGCGTTGATTTACACAATACTCTGTTTCATCATTCCAGAGAGCCCTCGGTGGTTGATTGGTCACGCCGGAAACACAGTGGAAGGCTTAAGGGTTTTGGAGTTGATCAACCCTGATCGTTCCGCAGCTGTCCTTCGGGAAGAGGCTGACGTAATCTCAGCCTCGTACGCCGCTTATTCAAAATCGTCGCGTTTTTGGACAAAGAAACTTCGGATTCCGATTCTTTTGGCGTTCCTGATTGCATTCTTCAATCAACTGTCTGGTATCAATGCCGTTCTTTACTTTGCTCCTCGCATCTTCGAGATGACTGGCCTAGGTTCGCGAGCCGCATTGTTGCAGTCGGTTGGCATCGGCATCACGAATCTAGTTTTTACATTTATCGGACTATGGTTAATTGACCGGCTTGGTCGTCGCACGTTGCTGTATATTGGCTCCGTTGGATATATCGTGTCGCTAGGACTCTGTTCTTGGGCGTTCTTCTACGAGTATTACGCGATCGTTCCGGCATGCATATTCATGTTCATCGCCGCACACGCAATCGGTCAAGGCGCAGTCATCTGGGTGTTGATCTCCGAGATTTTTCCGGATAAATTCCGCGCCACGGGGCAGTCACTGGGCAGCTTCACGCATTGGATCTTTGCCGCGCTCCTGACCACGTTCTTCCCAAAGATGATCACGGCCTTTGCTCCAGGATACGTCTTCCTGTTCTTCTGTTTGATGATGGTACTCCAGTTGTTTTGGGTGAAGCTCATGGTACCCGAAACCAAGGGCCGCAGCCTTGAGGAAATCCAACGCGATCTTGGTGTATCATGAATTCCAAAAAGATACTTTCCTGCGGTGAATCATCCAAAGAAACAACCCTATCATTGAAACTGCTCTTATTTATGAAATCTATCACCTCACAACACCTCGCTCTTGCCATCGGCTGCTTTCTGACCTCTCCACTCCATGCCGACGATCTGATGATTGCTGATTTCGAAGGCGAAAGTTATGCGCCCTGGACAGTCAGCGGCGAAGCCTTTGGATCCGGCCCCGCCCATGGACCGCTGGCCGGGCAGATGAATGTCGAGGGATTCATAGGCAAGGGTCTTGTGAACTCATTTAACAAGGGTGACGACAGCACCGGCACACTCACATCACCGGAGTTTCGCATCGAACGGAAATTCATTTCCTTTCTGATCGGCGGAGGCCGGAATGCCGAAAAGCTATCTCTTCAATTGCTCGTTGATGGCAAGGTCGTTCGCACTTCGACAGGTCCGAATGAACAGGCCGGAGGCAGCGAAGCGCTCCAGCAGGATGCATGGGATGTGGCGGAATTTTTCGGTAAATCCGCCATCCTGCGCATCATTGATGAAGCAAGGGGTGGTTGGGGCCACATCAACGTGGACCACATTGTGCAAACTGACACGAAACCAAAAGGAGTCCTGCAGAACGCCGAACGACAGTTCATCGCGAGCGCACGCTACCTGCACATTCCCATTAAAAATGGGGCACCCAAACGAGTCCTGACCTTGCTGGTGGAAGGGAAGGAGATTGTGCGCAACGATGTCGAGATCGCGGACGGAAAAGCCGACTGGTGGGCACCAATGGATGTCAGTGCCTGGAAAGGCAAGCCACTCACCATGCGGGTGGATAAACTGCACGAGGACTCCACCGGGCTCAGCTCAATCGAACAAAGTGACTCGCTGAAAGAGGCCGACGATCTTTATCGCGAGTCGTTGCGCGGACAGTTCCACTTCTCGCCAAGGCGAGGATGGAACAACGACCCGAATGGCATGGTCTTCTACAATGGCGAATATCACCTCTTTTTCCAACACAACCCATATGGCTGGGGCTGGGGAAACATGCACTGGGGCCACGCTGTCAGCAAAGACATGGTCCATTGGGAGGAACTTGGCGACAAGCTCCTGCCTGATACCATGGGCCCTATGTTCAGCGGCAGCGCCGTGGTGGATTGGAATAACACCAGCGGCTTCGGCAAGGATGGCAATCCGCCGCTGGTGCTGATCTATACCGCAGCCGGAAATCCTACTGTCCAAGCAATCGCCTACAGCACCGACGGACGCAGTTTTACCAAGTATTCCGGTAACCCGGTACTTCAGCAGATCACGGGTGGCAATCGCGACCCTAAAGTGTTT
>JAUMAI010000128.1:0-10376 GCA_032116775.1 Pirellula sp.
CCAGCACGGGGATGAGGGTTTTGGCGGCCAGCATACCAGGGAGATGGGCGGCGCCACCAGCACCGGCGATAATCACGCGCAAGCCACGATCAGCTGCCTGCTCAGCAAAGCTGAACAGCAAATCGGCCTCAAATCCACTGCGACGATGTATGAGTACATTTGCGGAGCTGTTGGACTTCTCGATCCCTATTCGGGATTCCTGACGGAAGGCGAATTGTCTGACATGACTTCGCAGATCGAGGGGAACTTTGTAGGCTTGGGTGTTGAACTCCGTCCTCAAGGTCAGCGTCTACACGTTGTTAGTGTCATCCGCGGCGGGCCGGCAGCCCAAGCAGGCATTGTGGGCGATGATGAAATACTCGAGGTTGATGGTGTATCGACAGCTTCAGCGGGCGCTGATCACGTGGCTGATATGCTAAGAGGTCCGGAGAATTCTACCGTAACCCTCAAGCTTCTAAGAGCCAACGGTGAATTCGCAACCATGAATATCATCAGAAAACGAGTTGAGGTTCCGAGTATCGAAGCGGTACACATGATCGATCCTCAACATGGGATCGGCTTCCTGCGAATCACTACCTTCCAGAAAACGACTGAGGAAGAACTAGATCGCGCGTTATGGAATCTCCAAAAGCAGGGGATGCGAAGTTTAATCCTAGATGTCCGCGGCAACCCTGGTGGATTGCTGGAAGCCTCGGTTAAGGTAGCGGATCGATTTATCGCGGATGGCTTAATCGTGTCCACTCGAGGCCGTAATGGGATCGAGAACAAGAACTTCTCCGCCCATCGAGCAGGCACTTGGCCAATGCCCTTGTATTTGCTGATCGATGGAGATAGTGCAAGTGCTAGCGAAATTCTGGCGGGTGCCATTCGAGATCACCAACGCGGAACTCTGATCGGCGCAAACACCTACGGTAAAGGTAGCGTCCAAGGACTTTACAATACTGAGGTAGTTCCCTCCGGCTTGCGTCTGACTGTCTCAAAATTCTACTCTCCCAAGGGTACGCCAATTGCGCAATTGGGAGTTGGACCAGACGTGAAAGTAGAACTAGAAGAGTATTCAGTAGCTAAACCTGTAATCGATCCCCAGGGTCAGGAAATTCTTAGTCCTTCGTCGGTCGAATCGGACCGAGTCCTGCAAACTGCTCTCGATCAAGCCCGGGCGGGTCATTTGCCTGGTGGTCATCGCTAGAAGTCGCGGTAATTGGTAGACTGGAATAGCGTTTAAACCGCTGCCACTTCCCTACGACTTTTTCAACCGGGGCTTTGAAATGTCGACCAATCCTTCTTCAGAGGCCGTCGCTGCAAAATCACCAGAAGTGTCCAATCAGGTGATTAACGTTCCGAATTCGCTCTCGGCAGCAAGATTCTTTCTTGCAATTTTGGTCTGCTGGTGGATCGAGCAGCAATGGTACCTGGCCTCGCTGATCGCCTTTATCATCGCCGTTTCTACCGACTGGATCGATGGCTATTGGGCTCGCAAGTACAACCAAGTTACCAAGCTTGGCAGAATCCTCGACCCATTTGTTGACAAGATAATCATTTGCGGAACGATGATTGGATTGGTTGGACAGCCTTCCAGCGGCCTTGCCCCTTGGATCGCCACGGTAGTTGTGGGACGCGAATTACTCGTTACTAGCCTCAGAGGCATGATCGAAGGTAAAGGTGGTGACTTCTCAGCCAAGCAACTCGGCAAATGGAAGATGGTCTTGCAGTGTGCTGCAGTCGTTGCATGTTTGCTAACTCTTATCTACGGCAATTCATCCCCTACCTGGATGCTGTGGACACGCACCTGCCTGATATGGGGCGCAGTGGGCTTAACGATTGTTTCCGGAATCGAATATATTCTCCTGGCGATACGTAGCGGCAAAGCGTCCTAATACAATCACGGAACAAGCATCTTGGATACTGCTCCTCAAAACGCCTCTCCGTTGCTCATACTATTTGGGCTATTCATTCTGGCCATGATGTTCGGCTCATTTCTGGCTTGGATCGCTACCATTTCTTGGCTACGACTCGGTGGTGGCACGTTACCACTGGAACCACGACGACCTGCTCGTTGGGGATTACTGCACATTGTCGGCGTCTTCGTTGTCTTTTCATTCATGGGCAGCTTTTTGATGATGCTGACCAAAAGTTTGTTTCTCAACGACTACCTGACTACTATCCCCGAAAACCAACGCGAAAACATTTCACAGATGGCAAGCATGGTTGTTGCGAGCGCAGCCCAATTAGCCGCGATGATCTTTGGAACACTCTGGATTGCCATGCTTACGCGTGGCAAGATCAGCGACTTAGGCTGGTCCACCAAACATGCGCCCTACGACATTATCGTTGGGTTAGGAGCTGCCATACTTTTCTTACCTATCATCCAAATACTGATGGCAACTCTCGTGTTTACCTTAGATATGGAGTACACCCACCCGTTGCTTGATGCCCTGAAATCTGGGCCGATTTGGCTTCTCTATGGCTGCGCTGTCTTTGCAGCAGTCATCGTAGCTCCCATTACAGAAGAATTCCTTTTCCGAGTGCTTCTCCAAGGTATGCTCGAAGCCAATGCCGGACGTACCTTTTCGTGGCGACGCCTGCTAGTCGGTGAACGAGAGGTAGCCGAAATAATCGCTGAACCGATAAGCGACTCACCACCCGCTACCCTGGCAGCGATTGATGGCAAGGACTTTATCCGCGGCGTTCAACCGGTGACTAGCTCAACCCGCGAAATGCCCCACGTACCATATTGGCCTATGCTTTTATCCGGGGCATTGTTCGGATTGGCGCACTATGGCTACGGTCCAAGTTGGCTTCCACTTATCTTGATGGGCTGGGTATTGGGCTACCTCTATCGCTGCACTCATCGAATTTGGCCATGCTGGATTGTCCATATCTCACTTAATGCGATATCCATGATCGGCTTTGGATTGCAGATCCTGTCTGGCAATTCTCTGGAAACACCCCAAGCTTGGCTAGATACCGCGATGTGGGTTGTGCACTTAATCTACTAAACCTGAGAGTTAGCTTTGCAAACCTAAGCGACGCGACGACGAAACAAATGCCTCGCTTCTCGAATTCTTGCCTTCGGATCCAAAGCGACAGCCGCTCGAGTTGTCTTGTGAGAGGGTTTTTCGATCGCAATCGCAGCCAAATGACCACCAAAAGCTGCCGACATTTTGATGGCTTGCTGAACCTCACCTAGTGAGCCGTACTCTCCCAGGCAATCAATCTCGGTCGGTGATTCCTGATCGATTAGGTTGCGAGTTGGAGGCCTGAAACCATCTCGCATGGCAAGCAGAGTTGTCGCCAACTCAAGACTGCCCGCCGCATTAATTGTGTGCCCAATCATTCCCTTGATAGATCCAACTGCTAATTGCGAAGCAGCATCACCGAAAACACTACTAAGAGCTGCTAATTCATTGCGGTCATTCTGCTCGGTCCCGGTACCATGGGCGTTAACATAGGTGACATCTTCTGGTCGCCAATATGCCGAACGGATAAGAGACTCTAGTAATCGCGCGAGTGGCGCTCCAGTCTCATCCAAACTGGTCACATGCGCAGCTTCGGACAAAAACTTCGAAGCTACAATTTCGCCGTAAATCTTGGCACCTCTTGCCCGCGCGTCACTTGCCCTCTCGAGCACTAACATAGCCGCGCCTTCGCCCATCACAAAACCTGATCTCTGTTTATCGAACGGACGACAGGCTGTAGCGGCATTATCCGATTCAGAAGCCAAAACTCCCATCCGCCTGAATGCCGCAGCCACTAACGGATGAACCGCTTCCATGCCCCCAGCCAACATAAAATCACATTGGCGATCGCTCAGCTGCCGAGCCGCCATGATGATGCTGACCAAACTCGATGCACAGGCAGTTGAATAGCAAACTTTGATTCCGCCTAACCCAAAGTGATTCGCAATTATGGAGCAACCACTATTAGGCAACCAGCAGTTCCACCACGGATGAGTATCCACCGCACCGAAGCCGCTGGGGGCAGCCAAGAATGTCGTGTCGCCGAAGTGCGCTGACGTCGATACGCCAAAACGCTCTCTATCAATTCCTTCCAGATCAAGACCAGCGTCTTGCAGAGATTCCCGAGCAGTTGTCAACGCCATCTCCACGGCGCGATCACTTGCCGGTCTATCAGATTCCAAACCATCGCAGCCCGCCACCGCTAAACCTAGGTTGGGAACATTGCCAACCCTCTCGTGATACCGGGCTCCAAGATCGCCACGTTGAATCGCCTTCCAAACGGACTCGCGATCGCTTCCCAGCGATGAAATCATACCAATTCCGGTGACAGCGATAATAGAATCATCTGCCAACCGCTCTTCTTCTCGGTATAGCCTTAGCCTATGCATAAAACCGCAACCCTTGCCCTGAAGGCTTTCGGGACGACCGCTGGATAGTTACTTTGGTAGCAAATCGGCCAAAACGACACAAGCCGAATCGCCCCCACTGACGAACCGCGATCCTTTCAACCTTAAGAAACGCTAGGATAAATGTGCTAACAATAGCGAGGGGAAAATCGCTGTAGACACAATGAGTTGCAATAGGATATTTCTAAGGCTAGCGTTTTGCGGCGCAGCCGAGACAGGGAGGTCTCCATGGCAAGAACTTCGCACCTGCAGCGAATTAGTTCATTTTTTTTACATAGCAGCGTTTTCACTTGCCTGCTTGTCTCGACACTAGCTTTCGCAACTCCCCAAAAAACTCAAGGCCAGGAGAGATTTCTAGCTGCAGGTACTCCGGCGGAACTATTGGCAGGTAATGCTTCTCTTCGCCTCACGCTCGGTCGTCTCATCTTAGATAGCAAACGCTACCGAGTAGGACAATTTCGCTTTAAACAACCAGTCGGCGACATGCCCGTCGATCCCAATGTTTTGCGGACGTTGACAATTTCCCAAGAGAATGGCCAGCCCAACCTAATCCTGCATCGCTCGACGCCAACCCAACGCTGGCACATAGAAGCCAAAGGTAACGGCCGAACTGTGATTCACTTCCAAGATACCGCAAACGGCTACCAACTAACCTGGGATCAGCCTGCACATGGCTTGATCAAGGTGCGGATTGAATCCTCTCGAATCGATCAGACACTCAATGGCCTGAGCCTTTGGCACATTTATTTTGCAGATCCAGACCTATGTTTGAATCATTTATTTCCCTTGATATCCACACTTGAACCCAACCTTAACCCTGAATTAATCGCGACTGAAACCGAGCAGCGAATGATCGACGTGCTGCAAATGGAACCAATAGTTTCAGAGAAGCAAATCAATATCTTGCTGACTGAATTCACGTCTAATAATTCATCGACACGCGACCGAGCCCATCGCGAACTGCGAGAATTGGGGCTGGTGACACTAACCCCATTGATGATGTCAGACCCAGATAAAATGGAACCTGAGCAAAACAGACGCATTGAGCGATTGATCCAAACGATGCGTCCCACGACCGACGACACTCCTAATCGTTTAGCTGCCTGGCTAGCCGGCGACTATAACGTCTGCCAGTTGATTGCTGCGCGTATGGAAGGAGATAAAAAAGAGCATGGTCTCGCTTACCTGAAAAACCTGAGTGGCCCTCCACCCACCACGAGCATCATAAGATAAGCTTCCTGGGCTTAGCTTTTAGCAACTCTTTTAACTGCGGCGCAAGTATCGTCATCAAGTGGGTAGCTTGCTCCTTTTCAGCAACACATCCCTCTGCGACCCCTTTCAAGATCTCATCTCGAACTACCTTCGGCATATTAATGGGCTCGCCAGCTGGAGACTTGAGCGACACCATCGCTTCTTCCGCTTTTGCTAAATCGTTCAATCTGCCAAGATGCTTGCCAAGCGTGATGACTAAATCAGCGATTGGACATAGCTCTCCATTCCATTTTCTCAGCAATCGCAACTGATACTCGAGAAGCTTCCCACTCTTTCGCCACGCATGCCATAACTCCAACTCCGATTCCGCAGAAAGCCTTTTAAAGTCCCTCCTAAAGCCACCAATCGAACGCTTAAACTGCTTCACAATCATCGTCCGCGAAATATGCAAATGGTCACGCTTCAACTTCTTGACGATTGCCTGTGAATTACGAACCATTTCATCTAGAAGCGCGGGAATCGAGTCACCAGAAAGATTAGCAGAGGTCTCGTTACCGTCGTCGCTACAACCACGGCCAGCTTGAACCGACCTTAGCTTCAGCTCCAGGAGATTACGCCTGAATATTGATTCATCACGAAACAACCCAAGTTCCCTGGCAATGCAACGCAATCTACGGAGCCTCTTTTTAACCAGACGCTGCTTTTCTTTTGGCATTAGGGCCAATACGCTACGCAACTGCTTCGTCAGCCGCCGTGCCTGATGGATAGACAACTCATATTGCTCGCTGTCACGCGGCAAGTTTCGATATCGCTGCGAGACCGCTTCAACAGCGTTTTGGATTCTTCGCTCCCACCGGTTCATAACCCTGCTCCGGTCCCCAACTGGAAAGAAGAATGATCAGAAAACACCTACTTATCAGCCCCACGATGATGGGGGCAGGATCTACTATTGTAAGTAGCAAAATCAAGAAAATCCCCACATATTGAACCGATTTACGCCGCTCTGGGTCAAATTTTTGCAGGGGGGTTTAAGAACCACTCTCGACAATTCACTCCCTGGAGCATAAGTTAAGGGCTCATCTGCGGTTGTGGCGGAATTGGCAGACGCGCTAGGTTGAGGGCCTAGTGACCGTAACTGGTCATGGTGGTTCGAGTCCACTCAGCCGCACTTGATTTTCCCTCACTGAAAACCGAGCTTTCCAAAGCTCGGTTTTTTTGTTGCCACAAGCTTCCACATGAGCGTACCCCAGAGGAAATACGGCACTATCGCGGTCGGGTAGAGCCACTTTTGTAGGCCTATAGCGTATGACGTAGCTCGGCAGATTTTCCCGACATACGGCACTCGCCTCGCGGCGTGCCGGGGCAGGCATCGAGGCGCAGGCACACATATCTTGCGAAACCGAACCCCTAACTGCTCCCTAGTAAGTGACGCTCTTTATGCGAGCGTTCGACCGGAGTTCTGCTGTAGAAAAGGACGCAGCCATTTTGCAGAGACCTTACTTCGCTTTCCGACGCTCCTTGGCCCAGCGAATTGCACAACCTACTGGGTTGGTTTCAGCAACTGGAACAGCATTACCTTCTAGCGTTGCCGTGATCGCATCCACCACATAGTGCTTCGTTACATCCGCTTCTTTGGTGTTGTCATCGAAGGCTCCCATATAAACGATCTTGCGCTCTTTGTTGAGCACAAAGAATTCGGGAGTTCGACCCGCACCAAACTCTTTGGCTATTTTCTGCGATGCATCGTAGATATATGGAAAAAGAAAGTTTCCTTTCTTCGCCACTTCCTTCATCTGTTCCAAAGAATCTTGTGGTACTTGATTTACGTTAATCGCAACCACGCGAACGCGTGAATTGGAGCCATGATACTTCTCGGCCAATTTATTGATTCGTCCTTGATAGTCCACCGCGTAAGGACAACTATTACATGTGAATGCGACCACAATAACTTCGCTTTCACTCAGATCTTTCATCGAATGACGCTTGCCATCCGTTCCTGGTAAATCAACCCAGGCGGGAGCAACATCACCGATATTTCGATCTGGGTTGAATTCGCCTGCCATCGCAAGGCTTCCTGCCATGAAGATCGATAGCAGGAAAATTGCTCGTAGTGAAAGCTCAAGAAAACTTTTACTCGCAAAGGCAATACTCGACAACATGCTTACCTCACCAACCGTATTACAGTACCAGCCCAAAAAACATTCCAGCTAACTGTACGCTTCCATTTCACAGCAATCTACGACTATCAATAGTGGTACCAAACGCCAGTTCGACAATCAACTCTCGCGATCTACTACTAAGCCACTGGCAAGTCTTCCCCTCGCACATCAATCTTCCTTCAATGCCGTTTCTACTTTCTCTCGCGGACAAAAACACGTAGACGTTTTTCAGGATAGCTGCCTGCGTTATCAGCGAACGTCCAATCCCGAGTCTTCCCTGACGAATTGCCGATACCAATATCTGCTTGTGCGCCTAATCGCCAATGATTAATCGCAAAAAGGGTTTCTCCCCTGGAAACATTGTGTATCTGCATGGAACCGTAGCCGTCGTCGGGCGGAAACATTTCATCACCAAAGTCGTAAACATCCTCGGATGCTCCTGGCACCTTGGCTATATTTTTGGCGGTATAATTGTGGGGCCAGAATTCGATATGCCCCCCGCCTATCTTCGAGCCTGTTTGAAATTCTTGCAGGTTACTGAAAACATCCAAGTTCTTTACCTCTTGCTGGAACACCGCTCCAGAGGCGAATGTTGGAATTCCTATTTTCTTGACATCGTTGGTATAGGAGTCCATCGAAACAAAGACCTTCCGTTCGGCGCGATCTGCAGTAGTAAGCTCCAGCAAATAGGCGACACGATCGAAAGCTCTAATGGACATACTGCGATCGACGTCATAACGAATTACCTCGCCTAATTTATTCAGATCTAGGTCATAGACTAGTGAATACTCTTTAGCCGTTGGAACTGAACTAAAGAAATCAGGGATGTCGCCACCTCGAACAGCACCTACCGGCAGCCCGGTCCCACCCGTCAGGTTTGGCTCTGCCAGCATATTCCATGCAAAACGATACGCGACCGGCGACTTAACTTTATCAGACGTCAAAATGACGCGATCGCCGTCGACTTCGGCATTAGCAGGCTGGAATCCATTTGAGCCAATACCGATCACTTCGAAGTGGGAGGGCTTTTTTCCATCCCGCGTCTTTAAACCACCGCCCGAATTACGGAAGTGAAGTACTAGACGATCTTGAAGTATCTCTAACCTATCAACTTCAGGATTGTTGGCGACTAGATCGGACTTACCATAATCATTCTTCAACGCCAGTAACGCCAATCTTAAACCGACGTCTTGTTTGTTGGGTGGATGAATATCGTTTAGTGTAGCGATGTCATTGATGACGACCATTGCACATTTGGGAATCGATTGACAAGCCGCTTGAGCTTCCCAAAATTTTGGAAGTATTGACGTGTCTTGATGACCATAATTGAACGGGGCAATTTGCACGAAATAAAATGGAAACTCACCTTGCTTCCACAATTCGCGCCACCCTTTGACAAGAGCCTTTTTCTTTTCGAAATACAGCATTCCTTCTTGATGGTTAGATTCGCCCTGATACCAAATCGCTCCACGAATTCCAAAACCAACAACTGAATGAATCATACCGTTGTAGAGCATCGTCGGGTCTTGGTGACTTGTGAATGGTGCCAGTTCAGCCGGATAGCTCGGACTTGGAGCAACCTGAGAATTCTTCTCTAGCGATTCACGCGCCGTTTTGAGCCAGCTTTCGACTTCCGCGAGATGATTCACTAATCTCGATCGGTATGCTTCCGTGCCGGGAGAGCGCCCTACCACAGAACGCGATATTTCCTCCAAAGCGGGAACACTCGCAAAGCCGACTGGCGGGGTCCACGGCTCGACTCGAGTACCTCCCCACGAAGAATTCACCAAGCCGATAGGAATATCGAGTTCCTGAAATAGCTTTCTCGCCATGAAATATCCGCAAGCCGTGAATGAACCAGCGGTATCAGGCGAACAGACTTGCCAATTGCTGTTAAAATCCTCGAGAGGGACGTTCGATGGAACGAGTGGGACTTTGATATGTCGAATCAATGGATAATTGGCTGCTGCAATTTCTTGTTGCGGATCCAAGCTGGCCGCTACCGTCCATTCCATGTTCGACTGTCCTGAGCACAACCATACTTCTCCAATAAGCACATCCTTAATTTCAATTTTATTTTTTCCTTCGACATACAAACTTTGCGGTTGCTTGTTGGCGTCCATTGGCTCCAACTCGACTTTCCACTTACCTTGCTCATCGACCTGCGCTACTCCACGATTCTCACCTATTCGAACGGTGACCTGTTCCCCTTTATTTCCCCATCCCCAAACTCGAATTTTCTGATCACGCTGTAACACCATGTGATCTGAAAACAGGTGCGGAAGTCGAATATCCGCTATGGAAGTTTGAACCAACAAACCTAACCAACAAGAGAAGAGACCCAAGTGAATAAGGCGAATCATAAAATCGCTCACTAAACTTCGTGGAGAAAGGCAAAACTCAAGATGCTCTACTTAGGATTCAAGCTCTACCGAAAATGTGCTGCAACCAGAGAGTTTCCAATCGGGTAACCGCAAATCGCCGAGCCTGAAATATAATCGAAACTCACCTCCAAAGTTTAGAGGCGGCGGTTATTTTTGGTTTAGGCCGCAGCGGGAGGCTAGCTCTGGCCCTGTAGAGGCGATTTGCATGCGTCTCCCTATGGCCATTGGTCAGTTCTCGTTTAACCCGTTGCCGAA
>JAUMAI010000129.1:0-3807 GCA_032116775.1 Pirellula sp.
GCAGCGACAAATACTCCCAAGCAAGCTCAGATTATCCTAATTGATCCGAAGCAAGGTGTTGACTACTTCCAGTTTGAAGATCTCCCACATCTTGGTGGTGGTGCAATTGTCAGTGATCAAATTGCCGTCACACGACTTCAAGAGCTTGTCCTGGAAATGGACAATCGCTATGTAAAGTTTAAGAACGCTCGAGCCAATAACATTACAAGCTATAACGCAAAGGTCGAACCGTCTGAACGCCTACCTACCATTTGGCTAATTCACGATGAGTTTGCGGAATGGATGTTGGTTGACGAATACAAAGAAGCGGTCTCAACGACCGTCCAAAGACTGGGAGTGAAAGCTCGTGCTGCTGGAATTCATCTCATCTTTGCGGCTCAACGACCAGATGCGAACGTGATGCCTATGCAACTACGGGCCAATCTGGGTAATCGACTGATTTTGCGGGTCGATGGCGAGGGTACTTCCGAAATAGCACTTGGTGACAAAGGGGCTGAAAAGTTGCTGGGCAAGGGGCACTTGTTAGCCAAGCTAGAAGGCGAGAGTAGTTTGGTTTACGCCCAAGTTCCACTCGCATCAACAACGTTTTTGGACAGCGTGATTGCCGCGACCCAGTCACAGGAAGGATAGTGCTTTGAATTCAGCGTCAACTGTTGAGCTCCAGCATAACCTATTGCCTAGTTCGTTCAAATGGTTGTGGATGAAGTATGTTACAGGAGTGAATGACAAGTACCACTGTACGAATTGCTTGCGGGGTAAATATGGAAAGACCCTGAGCAAACACAACGAGCAACTCGCAACTACTTCCGTTGTATTGCTCGATGAAATGCCTTTGGAATCATATTCTGCAATTTATGTTTGTGGCGTCATCAATAGGGACTATCCTCGCACTAACTATGTGCACAACCTGCATGCTGTCATAAGGCCGTTTCAAGGCCAATGCGACGAGTTCTCATTCGAGAACTGGCATCTGAAAGTCAAAAACGGCTTCTTCGATCCAATCCCCAGCGAGAACGATTTACCCGAACAGTATCGGAGCTTGCCTCTAGAGTTCACAACCTGCCGGATCTTTCGCTGGGCGGTCTGCTCAGCACTGAACATAAACATGAGCGAGATGGAGGAGTAAGCTGTAGGTTATGGATGAAATTCAAACGCAAGTCAATCCAGTGCCTCCTGTTGAAATTCTGAGGCATCGAGCCGCGATTCGGCGTACGGAATTGTCGCGTCCACTGAAATGTCTTTTTCGCGACAACCTTCTGAACTCAAGCACAACCTTCTTTGATTACGGCTGTGGTTATGGTGATGATCTTGAGGCAGTAAGAAATTCAGGCTTGTCGGCGGGTGGTTGGGACCCTGCGTATCGACCAAATGATGAGATTGCCGAGGCAGATGTCGTTAACCTCGGCTATATCATAAATGTAATCGAGGATCGAAAAGAAAGGGATGAGACACTTCAATCTGCATGGAAGCTTACAACGAGAGTACTCGTGGTTTCAGCCCGAATCGCGATTGATGGATCGGGCGACGGGGAGTTCGAATACAGCGACGGGATCATCACCCGGATCCAGACGTTCCAGAAATACTATACCCAAACGGAGCTTCGGGAATACATCGAGACATCCTTGGGCACTGAGGCAATCCCCGCTGCTCCAGGTGTGTTCTACGTTTTCAAAGATCCAACACTCCGTGAGTCGTTCAGCGTTTCAAAGTTCAAGCGGCGTGCATTTGTTCCCAGACGCCGAGCCTCGGAGATCGAATTCGACCGACACCGAGATCTGCTCGAAGCACTTATCAGTGTGGCCGCCGATCTTGCTCGGCTTCCTTTTCAGGACGAATTTGAACGCAGCGATGAAGTAATCACAGCTTTTGGATCATTCAAGAGAGCTTTTAAGCTTATTCGTAAGGTCACGGGTTCTGACCCTTGGGATACCATCCGCCAAACCCGCATCGACGACCTGAAGGTTTATCTTGCACTTGCTCGGTTCCCCAAGAGACCTTCCTTTTCACAACTTTCGTTAGCAATTCAACGAGACATCAAGGAGTTCTTTGGGGGATACAAATATGCCTGCGATTCTGCGGACATTTTGCTATTCAACTCGGGGAAATCAGAACTCGTCGACGCTGCATGCCAAAGGTCGACGATTGGTAGATTAACCTCCAACGCTCTATACGTCCATCGCTCCGCTATCCGCTCTCTCGATCCAATCTTACGAGTCTTCGAAGGCTGTGCAGGCGCGTACTTGGGAGACATCGAGGATGCGAACGTCATCAAGCTCCATCGGTTCTCCAGTAAGGTGTCTTATCTGGTATGCCCGAAATTCGACTCCCATCCTCATCCGCCTGTCCGACGAACGATCAAGCTGTCGCTCAGAAACCTATTTCTCCAGTGCATCGATCATTCTGAAAACAAGAACCCGCTACTATTAGACCGAAAGGAGAGAATGATCGAACCCGATCATCCGTGGCAGAGCCGATTTGCACGATTCAGCGGCCAGGAATTGCAACACGGGCTCCTCGAGGAAGGCGATGACATGCGCTCTGTGGAGCAGTGGCAGACCAAATTTCAGGAATCGGGCCTGATGATTCGCGGCTATCGCCTCCTGTACCAAGAAGGGGTTAAACGGAGACGACTTCCCTC
This sequence comes from Pirellula sp., assembly GCA_032116775.1. Classification (GTDB taxonomy): domain Bacteria; phylum Planctomycetota; class Planctomycetia; order Pirellulales; family Pirellulaceae; genus JAFLCP01. The sequence goes on from JAUMAI010000129.1 coordinate 2,639, forward strand.
TAAAGAAGCGCTCTCCCAAAATGCCGAGCTCGGCGAAACAGCTCAGGACCTTCCGTCTTCCGACACTGCGAATTCGTACGCGAATCCTGTGATTACCGCTAATGTTGCCATCGATTCAGATTCTGAGGATCAAGTCGAGGAACAAAGTGATTTAGCTCTACAAGAAACCTTCAGGATCCAGGAGCTTCCGTCAAGATCGAAACGTTTCGGGGTTGGGAAAGAGATCGGCTATGCAGTTTATCTTCATCGTGACTACGAAGAGCGATTCGGGGAGCCGGTCGAATGGGCCAAGAGGCACCTTCCGGAGCATTTCGAGTACCACGTTGTAAAACTCAACCAACGAAACGATGCTGTTTCGTTCATCGATTGTCCTGGCTTCGATAGCGAAGAGGAGCCGGTAATCCGAGGTATCGTCGTCGTGAATGCCGATGGTTCCGTCCAGCGTCGAACGATGCCATCGGATCCTTATATCTACCACCATAAGTGGTTATTTGTCGCGGACGACTATGCTAGATTTGACGTCCAGCAAAGTAAGGAGCGGTCTCGTTCCTGGATAAGTTTACCGGGTGTCGATCGCTCAAGGATTGGAAAAAAGAGCTATTGGGAGGCGAATGTAGTGCCAGGGATTTCAAATGATAAAGAGGCGACACAACCTGAATCGCCGGAAGGCACTTGGGTTCGAAGCAAAGAGGCGATGAAACGTTTAAAAATCTCGTCTTGTGACCTTTGTCACCTTCGGGAACAGGGCAAAATCGAATTCAAGAAACAAGGGAATGCGTATTTGTACATGGTGGAGGCTGATCGCTAATCAGCTAGCATCTGTATGCCTAGCGTTCACTCCCTACACGGCAATCTGGCGGGCCATGGAGCGATAGAGGCCAGCGGGTACCGGGTACTTCAGTCTCCAGGTGATGCTGATCGGGCGACTGCCGGTGTGGCTGACGTACTGGCACGGACCGAGGAAGTGGTACGGTACCGATAGGCCAGAAGGTAAAAGCTTGGTCTCTCGGACAAACAAGAGTGGCGTGTATCCCATCTCGCCGTGCCGGATGTACCGCTGCCCGGTCGACGATTGCTCCGATGTGTTGCTCTGCGTCTGCCAGTGAAACAAATCATGCGAAATCAAGTAATCCTCGTACATCGTCGTCGGGGAGTACTCGTCCTCGGAT
>JAUMAI010000130.1:0-4037 GCA_032116775.1 Pirellula sp.
CAGCGCACAGCAGCGCAACGCTTCTGCTGCTTGGCGGCGGCCTGCGCATGGCGGTGTCACTGCCTGGCCGATAACTGGCTCGCCGCAACCTGCATTTGGCAAGAAGTGGGCTGAAATGGCAAGAAATGGGGTGGAGTACAACGCTCGGAAGTGAGAGCAAAACGCAGCTGTCCAAAAAGGTGAAGGTCTATATCCGACGAGGAAAAGAAAAACTCACGGAACTGGCCAGCAGAGAATGAAATTGTCCCCCTTGTTCCCTACTCTTGTTCCCTAGTTTTTTCGCTTGACTGTTCCTGCAAGGCTCACCGTACCTTTGCATCAGTATTTAAATCCTACTGATTCGAGGTAATTCAAATGAGCATCAATTTGGCAACGGAAAATCTAAAAACTCTCAACGAGGCCGCCCGTACTTTACCAGGCGGCGCTGTTCACGTCAGCACGGTCCACCGCTGGCGACTAAAAGGCGTACGCGGCATCCGACTCGAAACGATTCTTCGAGGTGGAGTTCGTTTCACTACGCATGAAGCCATCGAGCGATTCTTTGCGGCCACAACGGCGGCAGCCGATGGCGATATTCCACCATCGCTGACATCACGTCAGCGGGAGCGGGAAATCAGTCGGGCCGAGCGAGAGGCAGCTGAGGCTGGCATCTAAACCAAAAAGCCCGGCATCTCTACTGGCGTGGAGGATGCTTCGGGCTCGAGGAGTGAACACATATGAATAACGGGTAGAAAATGGGAAGAAACCATAAAGGTGCAAAAATGAGTAAAGCGGAAGTGTCGAACGTGCTGAGTGTGATCGAACGTCGGAACCTGAAAGATCTGGAGAATGTGATCGAAAGCGGCGTCGAGTCGTTCTTGGCAACTGGATCAGCTTTGAAGAAAATTCGGGAGCAGCGGTTGTATCGGGAAAAATTTAAGAGCTTTGATGCATACGTACGAGACAAGTGGGGCTTTGAACGCAACTATGCGAACAAGCTTATTGGTGCTTGCGAGGTAAAAGAGAAAGTGGGTACCAGCGGTACCCACATACCAAAGGCGGCGGAAATCACAAAAGAGAGACAACTTCGGGAATTGAAAAATGTTCCTGACGAATCACTTGCGGAAGTTATCGCAAAGGCTGCCGAGATTGCTGGCGATGAACCAATAACAAGCAGCGATATCAAAAAGGCAAAGGAGCAAGTCTTAGAGCCAGAGGATCCAGAATTACCCGAGTGGTTCGAAGAAAGTGACGAACCAGAGGATTCGGAAGTGTCTGCATTCGAAGACGTTGAGCCTGAGCCTGAAGAGGTTGGGCCGCTGCAATGTGTTCCGTGGTTCAAAGACCATCAGGTCAGAAAAGCGAAGTGCAAGGAAGTCTTGTCTGCTGCCAAGCTTTTCATGATGATGCAAAAGCAGCATTTTAGTGGACGCACCGGCTTACCACAGGCTCTCGATGCGATGGCCGAAGCAATTGGCGGCAAGGACGGTAATTACGAAATCGCGAATGAAAGCCTCGATCGCTTTTTGCGAGCAACCAAGTTGATGCTAGATGGTGGCAGCGACGAGCACACGCCTGATCCAAAGGAGGCAGCAAAGAAGGTCAGGAGCATTGCGAATCAGCACAGGGATAAGCTCGTGCGTGCCATTGACGACTATCACCAACACAAGCCGAACGCGAAGGAGCGTGATCGCTTAGTGAAATTGGTTCAGGGGGTGGATCTGTGGTGAATACATTCTCCGCGGTAAAGGAACTGACATCATGTCAATTGTAAACGAAAAACGGGAGGCCAGCACATGAGCCGAGCCTCCCTCGATCGATGCGACAGTGGGGACCGTCGTCTGAATTATAACTCAGGAGCGGCATTCAATGACGGTCCAAGGAAGAACCGTTCTCAAAAGAAGTTGGAGATTGAACCTGCCGGTGAATGCCAAGGGTCCGTCGACATACCCGCCGGAACTCGACCTGCGAATGACGCTGTCGCAATCTTGCTCTCTGAGTTACTGGCGGCAACAGCTCTCACCTCTGAACGTCGAGCTGGATTCTGGATTCCTATGCACTCAACGCAACTGCGAGCAATCTTGGGCTCGCGCTACAAAGCCGTTATTCGCGAAGCTCTGGATGCAAACTACATCGAAGTGAACGACCATTACGCTGTTGATCGATTCAGCAAGAGCTATCGACTTTCGAAGCAGTATAGGCGTCCAATGATTCAAGCCTATGAGCTGCGCCGTAGTATGCCCACTACGTCCAGGATTCGAATTGACGAAACGGACACTGTTGGTCGGTTGCTGGTTGAGCAGTTCGCGAAGGTTCAAATCACGGGGACCTTGGGCGAATGGGATGGATTTTGCGCGGCCCAAATACGGCGTGGCTCCTTTTATGCGACGCGATGCCAGTACAAACGATTTCACTCCACCTTCACTGGACTGAAGCGCGCGGCACGCAGTCAGTTATTCGTGAATGGAGAACGGTTAGTCGAGTTGGACATTGCCAACTGCCAGCCACTAATCTTGGGTCTGCTAGCACGAAACAAAAACCAACAAACAACAAACAGACACACACTCAGCAACACACCAAACAACAACCATACCAACCATACCATATGTGGCGCATTTTTGGCGGATTACATCGAACTGTGCGAGAGGGGAAAACTATACGAACACCTGGAATGGCTTTGCAGTGGACAGATCACGCTCCGCGATTGCATTCCAATTGATCGATGGCACCCACATGCGACTGACCGACCGTTACAGCGGAAGGACATTAAGCGGCAGTATCTCGTGATGCTGTTCGCCGACGTTGCTACTACGAAGACGATGCCGATGTTCGATATTGTGGCGAACGAATGGCCAGCGTTAGCTGATTACATTCTCGCTGCGAAAAGTACCTGCTACCAGGTGCTGGCGCGCGACTGTCAACGCCTGGAGTCACGACTCATGATTGACGGCGCTGCTTGGGCACTGCTGGATGAGTCAGTGATTCCAATCATTACGATTCACGATTCGATTATGACCACCTCGAAGCACATAGCAGCGGTTAAGGCGGCAATCATCAATCAGTTTGCTGGAATGGGAGTAACACCGCATATACGGTAGAGCAGTTGCTGACAAATCACGATAAGTCATCAATCACAACGCGAGCCAAACAGTACGCGCGGCATCACGGGCCTCCATGTGACACCTGCCGCTTGAGTTCCTGTCGCGAAATCCGCAATGGGCCTCTGGATGAGCGGACTAAGCTGATCCGCGTGACCTTCCCAGTGATCTGAGAGTGGGATCGGAAACGTGCGACGTGATTGACGATGTTCAGGGGTATGTGCTTGTCCCGAACGAGTGAACCGAATTCATGCCTTCTCACGCACGCACGCGAGGAGAGTAGCGATTTGCCAAGTTTGCATTCTTTCTACTGCTCTCGTCAAATTACACGTGCGTTTGGGGGTCTCTCCGGTGGGCGCTTTCGTAAGACTGGCTTCTTTGGACGGAATCCGAGCTAAGAATGCCAATCTTTCACTTGGACCAATTCCGAACGTTCTGGGAGTGCTTCAGAGGTGGTACTGACACAGGTGTCAGGAGCTAGTTTCACAAACCAAATATGACAACTGACAGGCTTGTTAGTGGGCATTTGAGAATTGGCCACCTCTTTGTGCTCCTACCGGAAAACTACCGGAATCCGAAATCCATTCTTTCAAGATTACCGCGAAAACACGGCAATAATTGCAATTGAGTGAGAACGATTGCAAAAGGCTTAATAGACGCTAAAATGCCGCAAAACACCGAGGAAAATCAGGCTTTTGGCGTTCGGAAAAAATTGCTTTGGGACCAGAGGGTCGTAGGTTCGAATCCTATCACCCCGACTTGAGTGGATTAAAAGCCGTTCGAACAAAAATTCGAACGGCTTTCTCTTTACCAGGACCAGACTTGCGTCGCTTAGAGGTCGGTTCAAACAAATCAAATCGAGGGTTGACCTTCGCTCTGAGCTGGGGATGGCTCCCGTGCAGGTCATCGAATACGATGTTCGGATTACAATAAGACGCGGGTTGGCCGTCAATGGATGGA
>JAUMAI010000131.1:0-4440 GCA_032116775.1 Pirellula sp.
CGCTACGATCCAGTCCGATCAGGACAAATCGACACAATCCAAACTTCGCCGCCGGAAATCGACAGAGCCCTTTGTAAAGTTCGGTCTTTCAGAAGCCTCTCCCGATGTTAACTTCGGGATCCGTTGGACATATTAATAATGATGCTAGCGATGTTTTAAAACGAAACGAAAAACTAATAATATATTTAGAGTAAATATATGAATGATAATTATATGAGTGAGGTGTCTCGGCAGTTTGGCAGAATTGTCCGGCGCTTAGCTTTGAGTGTAGGTGGGGTGGTGTGTGTCATCGCGACTTCAGGCCATGCTTACAGCCAGACCACGAGAGGACCGACACTGCAGGAGCGATTTGAGCGTACCCAAGTACCTATTCGCGACGAGGATCGGGACTTTTTTGTGTATGTGAAAAATGCACGCCAATTGCGAACGATGGATGTCATTCTCCAGCAGCGAGATTTCTCCTGCGGTGCAGCAGCGTTGGGAACCATTCTGAATAAATATTGGGGAGAGAATGTTACCGAGACGGGAATCCTCGTCGGTATTGTGGCGACGCTTTCCAAGCCTGAGCTTGAGGATCGTATCAAGAATGGTTTGACGCTAACGGATCTCAAAAGGCTCCTGGAGAAATTTGGCTATCAAGCGGTTCTTGGCAAGTTGCCTGTCGAGAAACTCAAGGAAAGTAAGATTCCGCTGTTGGTCGGTATTACCGTGAACGACTTCGATCACTTTGTGGTGGTGCGGGGAGCGGATGACGACTTTGTCTATTTGGCGGATCCGGCGGTTGGGAAAATGCGAGTACCGATCGAAGATTTTGAAAAGCAGTGGCAAAAGAATACGGTGCTGGTTGTTATTAAGCCGAATACGAAACCCCCTGTGAATACCGTGCTGACTGTGACGGAGGATGAGAAAGCTTTGACAGATATTAATAATCAATTTCTCAGAAATAATATTACAGGGAGATTCTGATGGATTATCGTCGACCTGTGCGTTGTGTTTTAAGTGAATGTTCTGTGGCGAAAAGGAGTGTCGCTGTGAAGAAGTGTGCCAAGTTAAGTATGTTTCGCATGGCGCTGCTCGCGTCATTGGGATGGGGTACTCTAATGCTGAATGCACCAAGTGCATTTTCTCAGGAGAAATCCCAGCCCGGAATACTGAGGTTTCTACAGCTTAAGCAGCAGAAGCCAGCGACTGAGGACAAAGCAGCCGCTGCGGAGAAACCAGCCGCCGCGGCCAAACCGGCGGCCAAACCGGCTCCAGCCGTGTTCAATGGTGGAAACATTCCGCTTCCAGTGAATCGTGGAGCGGTAGCGGCAGCGCCAAGCAATTTGCCCAATCCGCCTCCCGCTCAATATAATCCTTCGCTTCCAACGGTACCTATCAATGCCGTGGCGGTTGCAACCCCCAACGCACCTCCTGGTGCGGGGGTAGTTGCGACTGCGTATCAAGGGGGAAATCAGCAGCCAACCAATCAACCTTACTATTGGGTACCTGTGGCTGGTCCACCAGGAGCCAATTCGATGGCTGTTTCGCGATCGCAGGTAGCTGGTTCCAGCTATCAAGAGAGCAGTGAAAAAGAAGTGATGAATGCGATTCAGGGTGAACCCACACCTGCTGATCCTGCCAATCAGCCGCAGAGTGCTCCAACTCTCCAGGAGCTTCCAGCACCGGAAGCTGAAGGGCGGCCATTGTCATTATCATCTCCGAATGATGGACAACGAATTATCTCGATGTATGCCGATAGCGAGATGTATGAAGAGGCCCAAGCGGAAGAAATAGAAGGTAGTCTTGAGGAGCAAAGCATTTCCGATGGTGAGGCCGCGACGGTCGCCGATCCATCTCAGGAAGAATATTATGAGATGGGACTTCTCGGTGCGACTTGTCATCAAGGGGCCGTTTGGTGTTCCGCCGCTGGGATCGTGGGTGGAGTGCAAGGCACTTTCTTAGCACCTAGCAAAGATAGTCTCTTGAGTGTGAAAATGATTGATATCGTCGACGGCACCACCCTGTACGAGGAGTCGGATTTCGGCTTCGGTGGTGGAACGAGAACGTGGTTAGGTCTACAGGCAGAGAATGTAGGGTTTCGCGCTGTCTACTGGGGCTATGAGAATAGCAACTATAACCCGGATGAAAATGTCAACGCCATCGCGACGGCAGGCTTTGCCAACAACTATTACCTCGGTGCCAATACGTTTGACCTCGAAATGTTCAACACGTATTGCTTTGGAATGTCAACTGTGCGGGCTAGCCTCGGTGCGAGATACGCCGATATGGAACGGCAGGCCATGATTTTGGGAAGAGGTAAAGTAGGTGATGTCGGGCTACTCGGTCTCGCAAGCACCAAGTCAGAACTAGAAGGTTGGGGTGTCGTAGCTGGTCTGGAAGGGACTTATCCACTTCGGCCATGGTTCCGCGATCCTAGTTGTGGACCAGGCCCTTGCCATTTCTTCTGGAAAGTTCAAGGGGCAGGTTTGACAGCGGACACTAAAGCGGTCGCTGTGACACAAGTACACGCTGTGCCGACTACCGATCTCTTCGCAACGGCCTATTCGAGAGATGAAGCTTGGGCGGCAGGTGAAAGCACCATTCTGACCGGTTTGCTGCAACTTGGTCTCGATTATCGGATTGCCATATCGCGCTGCTATCGACCAGCCTATGTTGATTTGATGTGTGCTTTCGAAGCGCAGTCGTGGCAAACCGGCGAAGCCGCAGCAACCAGTACTTCAAATGCATTTCTGGCGGGGCTCTACAATGGTCGCGCTTTTGGAGGTGGGGTAGAAGCCAAGAGCAATACGAATCCTAATGACATAGCGCTATATGGTTTCGTCTTTGGAGTTTCGCTGAACTACTAGGGATTGATGACGACTCGATTTTCAGGGGTGTGAGTCGAGTCATATAAATCTCTGCTGGTTAAGTGTTATTCGAAAAGCGATTCCTAATACGCTCGATCGTCGACAGCTTCGATGTTGTCGTCAGTAAATACGCCCGGAACCAACTGTTCCAGGGCGTATTTTACTTTGACGACTGTTGAATGCAGCGTCCTTTTGATAAGCATAGAGATGATCGGATCAAGTTGCTTCTCTGACGCACTCTGCACCCCGACTTAGCTATTAGTGCTCGCACGTAGGTAGAGGTTGGATTTGTGGAGTCCTATTTTCAAGAGTCTATCCCGCACGCGAGTTGTTCCTCTGGACTGTAGCTAACGGTCTCCACTGCTTGTAGTGAATCGGATGGATGAAGAACCACAACAAAGGCAGCTCGATTCGTTAAGTTGCGGTCTGTTGATGTAACGAGTTGTTGTGATGCGCGGTCGCGCATAGTCGTTTTCTTTAATCGCTCCGCAAAAAAATGCCTTGAGCGGGTTGCAGCTAGTTGGGCTACCTGCGAAGGGAATCGAGTTGTGAGAATATCTGAATTAGGTAAGACAGGCTCGTATTAGTGGGTTATTTTTCCTGTAGAGAATAGCCTTCTCTTTCGTTTCATCTTACAAGCGAACGAGGGGCGAATCTTGGTATAGGATTTTACCAAGACGAGGTCGAGTACTTAGTTAACGCTAACAATGGAATACAAGCATGAAGTACCTATTTTTGATGATCGGTTTGTGTATCTCTTCCGCTGCGGTAGCAAGCGAGCCCGTTACGCTGGATGATCTTGGGCTGACAGGGATGGTGGAAGTTAGTGAGAGCGCGGGGATGAAGGTGCGAGGATTAGCGAGTTTGACGCGCACCAGCAGTTTCAGTGATTTGGCTGTTACGGTTTACGACAAAGCGACGGGAAGTCAGTTCAATATTGCTTCCACCAGTTTTCAAGCCTCCGATGGTGATAATCAGGCTGAGGGAACGATCGGCGGAAGCGAATCGATTGTGGGTACGTCAGCCATCGATCTGACGATTGGATCATTTCGCTTTATGCAGGCTCCTTCTCTGGCCTTTGGTGGAGCCATCGGCGCTGCTCAAGGTGGCGGGCAATCCTCGCTTGGGGAAAAATGGTATCCTGACTGGCTGGGGGCGAGATAGTATTCAGTTCCGATTAATGGGGCCAATTAGAAACGATTCGGAACCTGGTAGTCGACGATTATCAACGCCCATGAAGCGATTGAATCATTCAGCCGTTTCGATTGACGCTACTGAGTTCGAAACGGCTCGCTTCCAGTGGACGAATCGAACTCTTCGCCAAGGACTTCTGGGCGTCGAAACGTTTGCGAGCTGAGTCGATTAGCTATGCAAACCCGCGGTTGGAGAAGTCCCATTCCTCAAATTCGCAAAGTGAGCTTTGTCGAACTGGAAATTTACCAGAGCATTCGTTTTTTGGGGCAGCAACAACTGTTTCGGAAAGTTATAGAGGCAAGTGAAATTGATTCTCAAGTTCACGCGTGGTGTCGAGCTCCCTGGTGAGAGAAGCTGATCGCGACCGAGAGCGGGATGGTGCCGTGGAGCGAATTCC
>JAUMAI010000132.1:0-1910 GCA_032116775.1 Pirellula sp.
CAAGAACCCCGACGTGTTCGATATTCATCGTGTCGACCTGCATATGGGCCGCGAAAACCGCTCCGCTCGCTACAAGTCACAAAAGCCAGGACACCTTGGCTTTGGCGTGGGTCAGCACTTCTGCATGGGTTATGCGATGGCTCGCCAAGAGGCGGTTATTGCTTGCATGCGCATGATGGAAGTAATGAAGAATCCTCGTCCGAAATTTGCCACGCATGAAGGCATCACTTCGCCGAATATCGATTCGGGTGGCTTTAGATCTCCAAACGAGCTGTGGATTCAGTTCGACAAGTAGGCCTTTATGAAAGTAGTAATTGATAAAGAGCGTTGCATGATGGCAGGTGAGTGTTGCTACAACCACCCATGGTTGTTTGCCTTCGGCGACGACGATTTCCCAGTGGTCCAATCGGTAGAGATCACCTCAGAACAGCAACGAAAAGAAGCTCGTCAGTCGGTACAAGTGTGTCCGAGCGGAGCAATCTCTGTCATTGAATAGCCACCACTAGAGTAAGAGTATGAAAATCTGGCGTGCAATTCAAAGCTCTGTGCGCTGGATACTCGGACATTTCATCGCGTTGTCGCTGGTATCTAGTTGCCTACTTATGCTGTGGGTGTTTGCAAACAAGATTCCACCTACGTCTGTTGAAGTGATGGCAGGGGTAAAAGGAGCTTATTTTGAAACTGCTTCTCAAAAAATTGAAAGTTTCATTAAAAAAGACGGATTTTCAATCAAAATTTCGAACACCGACAATTCAAGTGACATCGTCAATGAAATCATTAGTCCGAAAACCAAAACCGAGGCAGGTTTCATCGCGCAAGATATCAAAGGGATTGATTTATCGTCAGTTGAATCGTATGGGGTAGTTGCAGTGCGGGGAATGATGATCTTTGCTAAGGACGTTCCTCAAGACGCCGATATCACGGCGATTTCTAGTAAGTCGATCATTATGTTGCCCGAGTCGTCTGCATCATCGCAGGTATGTATCGGCGTTTTGAATAAATACTTCTCGGGCGCTACTCGGCCAAAATATGTTTTTGCTTCTTCGCTTCCCGATGCAATTGATAGCTATGTTCGCAGCGCGAGTGAAGCAATCTGCATTTTTGACGACTATCGCAGTGAGCCAATTCGCCGGGCGGCGCTTGCACCGCGATCTGTGCCTCTGGAAGTTCCCGATGCACTTGCGTTAGCGCAAGATTCTGGGTGGCTCACAACTAAGAAAATTCCCTCGGGTACTTATTCAACCAATCCTCGTCTGCCTCAAGTTGAGATGACAACCATTGGTCTCCCCATCCAATTTTTTGGGAAAACAAATCTGCATGTAGCGGCGAAAGTGGCTTTGAGTCGAGCTATTTTCTCCGCTTTTTCTATTGATGACCGCATTGATGAACGGATATATCCTTATTTTCCCAGTGGTGGTGTTCCATATTCATCTCGGGCAGAGTCAATTTACGATGGTGGCCTTCCTTGGATGTATAAATTGATGCCTTTTCGGTTGGCTGCTCTGTGCGATGCAGTTTTAACCACTTATGGGGTGTGGTTCGCTCTGCTCTATTTTGTGACGAACTTGTATATGTTTTTGGGCTTTGTTACCCCTGCCGCTGCGTTCCAACGTCGCCGTACGCGGTCGAATGAAAAGTTCGTTGCGCAGATGATGGCATTGTCTGCAGAGGGCAAAAGTATCGGTAAGAAAGATGCGAAACATTTGGAGCGTTTGCGCTCGTCTCTCAGTCGCAGCATTGTGAATGAAACGCATCATTTAGACAGCATTGAAGCGATATTGAGCGACCGCGACAAGCACTCTTCGTCGGTTTAGTGCAGTGGAGCGGGTGACGGGAATCGAACCCGCATAGCCAGCTTGGAAGGCTGGAACTCTAGCCATTGAGCTACACCCGCGTGTAGCAAGCCTTTA
>JAUMAI010000133.1:0-13473 GCA_032116775.1 Pirellula sp.
TCAGTTTGTGCGTGATCAAATCGCAGGTGATTTAATCCATGCTGATAAGTCCGCAAACAAATATGCGCAAGGTGTCATCGCCACTGGTTTCTTAGCTATCGCTCGGCGATTTGACCATGACAGCGATAAGCATATGCACCTAACATTCGAAGACACAATCGACACGATTGGAAAATCGTTCCTCGGTTTATCGATCGCCTGTGCAAGATGCCATGATCATAAGTACGATCCGATTTCTGCCGCCGATTACTATGCACTGTATGGCATTCTCAACAGTACTCGCTTTGCATTTCCTGGCTGCGAGGCAAAGCAACAGCCTCGCGATATGGTTCCCTTACTACCGCCTGCGGAATGGGCTGCTCAAATAGTTCCCTTTGAGCGCGAAATTGCGCAAATCGATCAGGAAATAAATCGCTTGCGTGCCGAGCAGGACAAAATATCTGCTGAGCTGAATGCGAAGATTGGTGAAGGAACAGTACGTCTAGCTGAAGCGGAAGTAGCTGAAGGACAAAGTGGAACGATTGAACAAGCCCTAGTTGATGATGCTGGCAGTATCGAAGTCAAACGTGGAGACCTCTTGCAATTGACCGTCGATCCCAATGGTAATTACGGAGCTGATACTACGATTGTCGATTGGGAAATAACCGAAGTTGAAGGTGAATCTAAAAGCTGGAATCTTACCAAGGATGTCGTTGGCGACTTCTTTAAAGGAAACCCACATGCTGATGCTTACGGAAATGGATCGGTTTGGTGTTTTCTCGATGCAAGGAAAGGATTTCATTTACTAACCGATTCGATTCGGGATTCCGATGGGAAACAGGGGCTGCATGTCTGGCGAACAGGAGAGAATCCCGCGGTTTTTGTAAATGCAACCGATGTTGATATCGCTGCCTGGACGAAACTCCCCGCTAAAACATTGTTTGTTCATCCAGCGATGGATGGGGCTGTGGCAATTGGTTGGTTAAGCCCCATCGACGGTCGAGTGCGTGTCACAGGAATCGTTTCCGATGGTCACCCAGGTGGCCCCAACGGCGTGAAATTTACTCTGGAACGCCGGCGTGGAGATATTAGGTCAGCGATTGAAGCAATGAGCGCTTACACGGCCAAACTAGCCGAGCTCCGGGCAAAGAAAGATGCCGTCACTAGCAGCATGCCCAAACGTGAGTTTGCCTATGCCGTGACCGAGGGCACTAGCGGCAATGCCAAGCTGCACTTGCGAGGAGATCCGGAGAAACTGGGCGAAGAAATTCCGCGTCGTTGGTTGGAGTTATTCGGCAGCCCAAAGGTAACAACAGACAAAGGAAGTGGGCGATTGGAATTGGCTCACTGGCTCACCGATCCAGCCAATCCCCTGGTCTCGAGAACAATCGTTAATCGTGTTTGGTTATATCATTTCGGAAAGGGAATCGTGCCAACGCCGAATGATCTCGGGACGCGAGGAGAGTTACCCACGCATCCTGAGTTGCTGGATTTTCTAGCCAATCGTTTGATCCAAGATGGCTGGAAACTTAAGCCGCTACATCGCTTGATCATGCTCTCGGCAACTTATCGACAGGCCTCGCATGTTCCGTCGACAGATCTAGAGCATAACCGTTTAATTCACCAAGCCAGCGAGCTTGACCCTAATAATCGACTATACTGGCGGTATGATTCGCGGCGCTTGAACGCTGAGCAAATTCGGGATTCGTTACTGGTGGTTTCTAATCGAATCGATTTGAAGCCTGGTGAGTCCCACCCACTCCCTCCACCAACCTCGTGGAGTTACACCCAGCATGTTCCATTTGCAGGGGTTCCGGAAACCAATCAGCGCACGATTTATCAGATGACCGTCCGTAATCGGCGCAGTCCATTTTTAGGCTTGTTCGATGGTGCCGATCCGAACGCAACGACTGCTCTCAGGCAAGTGACGACCGTGCCGACGCAATCCTTGTATTTCATGAATGATCCTGGCTATCACGAAAATGCCAGCGCGGTTGCCAGGCGTGCACTTCAGTTAGCGGATGATCCAGCCCGGGTAGCACTAATGTATCGAATCCTATTTCAGCGAGCGCCGCGACAGTCCGAACTCAAAGCGGCAACTGATTTTTTAAAGCATTATGAAACGTTATTTGCAGCAGCACCACCTGAGGAAAAGCTGCTGGAGATTTGGTCGGCTTATGCAAGAGTGCTGATGTCAAGCAATGAGTTCATTTATTTGGACTAGTTGGCAGGACGACTTTTATAGGCCGTGTATTTCAGAGATTAAGCGCTGTGCTCATAAAACTGAAATCAGCGAATGTTTGTTAGGGTCCGTGAGACCTGGGAGAGGCAACTTTCATGATGACAGATCGTAGGCAATGGATGAAGTCCGCGGCAGCAAGTTCGATCTTGTTACCTGCGATCGTTGGTGAATTGCTGGGAGCGGAGGGTACCAACCCATTGTCGGTAAAGAAACCGCACCATGGCGCTAAGGCGAAGTCTGTCATTTTTCTTTTCATGAGTGGCGGAGTCTCGCATATCGATTCTTTTGATCCAAAGCCAAAGCTAATTGAGGATCATGGTAAGGAGGTCGTGTTCGATCATCCTGAGACGAGAAATCGACCAGGATATGAGAAGATCTTTTTAAAGCGGCCCGATTGGAAGTTTAGCCCAAGAGGTAACAGCGGTATCGAGGTGAGCGATCTCTTTCCTCACATCGCCAATCAGGTAGATGATATTGCTTTTATTCGATCGATGCACACCAGTCATTCCAATCATTACAACGCAACTTTGGGTATGCATACCGGGTCATTCGCTTTCGCGCGTCCTAGCAATGGAGCCTGGGTAAGTTATGGACTTGGAACAGAGAACCAGAATCTTCCCTCCTTTCTGGTGCTAGCGCCACAGATGCCCTACGCGGGCACTCAGGTGTGGGCCTCGGACTTCCTACCTGGAGCCCATCAGGGAACACGGGTGATGCCAGGCGCCGAGCCAATTGCGAATTTGCGTCCACGCGTAACCGATGCGAAACGTCAGGAAATAGAACTCGCTACGCTCAAGGCGATCAACGAATCGCATGCATCTGAAAGGGATAGGGCATCGCATCTAGCAACTCGTATCAAAGCATTCGAAACTGCATATGGTATGCAACACGAGATGCCCCTAGCTCTCGATATGGCGGATGAGACGGAGGAGACATTAGCGTTGTATGGGTTGAAGAAGGGACAAAATGATGGCTTCGGTTGGCAGTGCTTAGCAGCTCGTAGGTTGGTCGAACGGGGCGTACGTTTTGTCGAATTGATCCATACCGGTTCGAGTGGCAACTGGGATTCTCATGGAAACATGGCGGATCACGGGCGATTAGCGCCGCAGGTCGATCAACCCATCGCCGGATTGCTGCAAGATCTTAAACGGCGAGGCATGATGGACGATGTTTTGGTCGTCTGGACAACCGAGTTCGGACGGACTCCATTTAACAACACCGCCGATGCACCAGGACGCGAACATCACAATTGGGCTTTCACATCCTGGCTCGCTGGGGCAGGGGTGAAACCTGGCTTTGTCCATGGTGCCACCGATGAGCATGGAATCAAAGCTGTGGAGAAGCCTGTGCATGTACATGATTTTCATGCGACCATCTTGCATTTGATGGGTATCGATCATGAAAAACTTACCTATCGCCACGGCGGCCGCGACTATCGACTCACCGATGTCGCTGGCAATGTCGTCACCGAACTTTTGTCCTAAGCCAGCTGCTTGGATCGGACGATGGACTTACAGATGGGTCTTTCTTACTCGAAACTACTCTTCCGATTTAGATGGTAAGACAGCGGTTCCCAACAGTTCAGATTATCGATGTGCTATCCGTTAAAGTCGCTAAATCGTTTTGAATACATGATGCAGTGATTTATCCAAAGATAAGGATGCCGAATTTCTTCGATCGAAATCAGGGAAAGTCGGGGAGGCAACGTCCTTTGAGTGGCCTATCTTACATCGATAATGAACTGAGGTAGGCAAGTAGGTCAGCCATTTCCTGAGCAGTCAATTGCTCAAGTAGGCCCTTTGGCATCAACGATAGCGAATCGATTTTACGCTCAGCTATCTCTTTGATCGGCACTACAACTTTTTCGCCATTCGCTTGAATTATCACTAATTCCCTCTCGGATTCAGATTCCAACAGTCCAGTGATCACGAGCCCATCCAGCGTCATCACCCGATGTGTTTGATACTTGGTGTCTATTTGCTGAGATGGCACAGCGATCGATTCAAACAGTTGGGACTTTGCCAGTTTTCGTCCGATGGAATCAAAGCTGGGGCCGATACGGCCCCCTTCGTTGCCCACTTGATGACATCGCGAGCATTGCAAGCGACCTTGCTCTCGAAACAACTTACCTCCACGAACTGGATCCCCAACCCAATCCTCTATATCGCTAAATCTAGTTCCAGCATGCAATCGCTTCACGCGTTCTCTTTCCGGCAGGAATGCCTCAAATAGACTGCTGATGACCGCGTCTTGGTCCGTAGCTAATCCCTTTAGAACTTCGGTCGATAGCACATCGTCCGTCGGCTCAGCACTTTCATGTGACGCGATCAGCTTACGTTTCGCAGTCAATATCGCAAGCTGAAGAGCAAGTTGCCGTCGTGTCTCAGCTGCGCTTTGGGTTATGTCATCTTGTTTCAATGTATCGTTGCTGCTGTTGGCAGAGGATTTTATGAGACTCCGCCCTAAAGCATCTAAATTCTCTACTACCGTATTCTGTGACCCGGACGGTTGCAGCCTTAATCCTTCAATCCACTGAGCAAGCAGCGATACCGCTTCAAAGTCGACTTCACGTGAACCAATATGAGGCATTCGCCCCACGGACGAAGAGGCGATTCGGTAAAGCAAAATACTGTTATCTGGCTTTCCTGAGTCGATAATCCGTGCATCTTTAAGTCCAAATGAGCCCTTTTCCGGGATTATTGACACCATTTTTGTTTCTTCTATGGAATCGGACTTTCGCAATGAAAGCGCCACACCCGTTCCTGCACCGAATTGATGACAGTGTGCGCAGTTGACATGTAAATAGGAACGTGCGCGGTCCTCGGTGGATACAGTAGGATCGCGATTTAAGGTAAAGCGAACACATCGCTCAGCGGCAATCGGTTCCTGTTTCGCATTCAATGTTTCAACAAATCCATGTTTCTGTAATTGAACCCACGCTGACTTTTCACCCAACGGCGCTTGATGCAATTGCTCGGGAGTAAAAGCGAGTGTCGTTTCTGGCCAAGGATTGTGGCATTGAAAACACTCGGTTCGACTATGAATCCGCCAACGCTTCATAGACTCGCCATCTAAAATCAATTCCTGACCTTCTCGAGGTGCGAGTTCCGCATCGGTTTGCTCCTTGTTCCAAACATAACTATATCCATGCCATCGGGAGCCATCGAAGTGTAACACCTGTGTTTCAATCCATCGCTCTTTCCAGCGAATTGACTTCGCCAAAACGGTCCCTGCCGGGTAGTGCAAGCGACTACTGAACATCGCCATATGTGTTAGAGGCTGAGGGGAATCATATACCTTCACCTTAGAATCATTGGGTAATCCCAGATAATGCTTTGCCGTTGCTCCATCTTGCCACATTGGATGATTGATCGTGAAATGAAGAACGCCAGCAGCAGGTTGTTGCTGATTGACACTCTCAAAGATACCAGTCTCGCTCAACCTGCGAGGAAACGATTGGCTTTCGACCTTTTGCTGGTCGTAGCTATCGTTTGCTACCAATCGATAAAGCGTGGTTTGATTGAGATGATTGACGACCAGAGGTTCTCCATGCGCGTCTGGTTCAAAAGCAATGATGCGAAGTGAACTACTGGCGATTTCACTTTGCGGCTCGGATGAATCCAGCGGTAACCTCCAGACTCTTCCATTCACCCAATCACCAAATAAATAATTCCCGACTAGTGCAGGAAACTGGCTTCCGCGATACACAAAGCCTCCAGTAATCGATGCTGCCTCTGCATGTGACAGCGCGACCCACGGGGCGGAGATGGGCGCTGGCCCGAGCGGCAAATCACCCTGTATAAGTTCGTTTCCCTCGCGCACACTCCAACCATGATTACCACCTTTCTCAACACGGTGTATCATCTCCCACTTCTCCCAGCCCACGTCACCAACGATCAACAATCCGGAGGGGCGATCAACTGACATACGCCAGGGGTTGCGAAAACCAAATGCCCAAACTTCTTTCCTCGCTTGGGATACACCGTGAAACGGATTATCGTCCGGGATCTTGTAGGGACTGGCAACCGTTGCCCCTCGAACATCGATCCTCAGAATACTGGCGAGCAAATCCGAGATATCCTGCCCCGTACGCAATCGATCTGGCGGGCTAGGCTCAGTTGCATCTCCCGTACTGATGAGCAGACAACCGCTGTTGTCAAAAACCAGATCGCAACCATTATGCCCACCCGCAAGCCACTGGATTATTGGCAATTCCGATTGCAGATCGAGCCTCGGCGGCGAGTCCCCAGTAACCTGAAAGCGAGAAACGCGAGTTCCATCTTCCAATGGTTTTCCAAGCTTGCTGGAAAAGACCATACAGATATAAATAAAACGATTTTTCTCGAAGTCGGGGTCAAACGCGATGGCGTACACATCTTGAACACCATTACTCCGGTTCGGATCGAATGACTTCAGTTCAGTCTTTAAGTCGACGACTAGATCTGCCACTTCAAGCTTCTCATCTGCTTGGAAGCTCCAGATCTTTCCATGCAATTCGCAAACAAAGTACCGCTTTAAGACAGATGACCAACGAACTTGCATCGGCTCATCAAACTTTAGATTCGGAAACGCAGGCACAATTTTGTAGGGATAGGGAGCCTCGGGGCTTCCTACAACGCGCGAACTGGTCCAAGTAACCCGTTCCGATAGTCCGTCGCCCAGCGATTCTTCAGCAGATAGTGGGCTGGCGAGCAAAAGCATACCAAACCAAATCAGAATCATACGGCAGTGAATGCCTAACTGCTCAATCCGTAATAATGAACTTCGTCCAATGAGCATTGCACGTCCCAACTGAAGCGAGGGAATCGAAGAAACCAAATGAGTTCTACGCTAATCAACACTATGGTATCGCTTCTTTTCCGAGAATTCATTTAGTGAGGCAAAATATGTTCCATATGCCTTTTTCCAGGATGCATTAGAGATCACTTGCTAATAGATTCGCTGTACAAGACGGGGAATAGTACTAGTATATTTGAGGTTTGGACATACTTGGGGAGTGACTTTTTTCGCTATCGCCATCAAGTCTCAAGAGAGTTTTGTTTCGTTTGGCAACCACGATTAACGAAACCCCAACGGCCAGATCTTAAGCGGGAACAGCCTTGCCAAGCTATTGGTGACAAACGATCGCAGCGTCCCTTGGAAGTGAGACTATGGAAGACTTGCTTAGTAGCTCAAGTAGCGAGCTTAGCTTCCCCAGGACTACGTATACAATCGGTTCATTCACCTTGGTCGCAGCGAAATACTCGGTTTATCCATAATCTCGAATGCTTGATGGTTGATGACCTTTAGGCGAGCGAGACGGTCAAGGCAATCACTCACCTTTCCAACATTTCATGGGACCAAGCGACGCTACTAATCGGGAAAGCAGTCGTTCGCGGTAATCAAGTAACCAGGGATTCGGGAAATCAATCACCTACCGCCAGCTTATTTCGGTATGAATACTAAGGCCCTCTCAAAAGGTTCCTGTTTACCGTACGCCGCTCGTTAACCTATGAGCTTTTGAAAAGCACCTCTCTTAATCCTATTCGCCCAGGTTCAGCTCGCTATCGAATCTCGGATGTGAGAAGCATTAGTTACCCGGACTAGTTACTAACCTATTTCAGTCCAGAAACACTCACGGCAACTCGGAAACCGACGTTTCTGCCTCCATCTGTCTGCTCAGCGCTATAGCGGTTAGCCGATCGGCAACTCACCGTTTCATCACCAAAACTACCGCCACGAAGAACGCGTCGCGGAACTTCTTCATTAGCAGCGGATGTTCGCAGGGAATCTCCGGTACCTTTACCGAATTCATCGGAACACCACTCCCAAACATTACCATGCATATCATGCAACCCCCAAGCATTGGCTTTCTTACTTCCTACAGGATGGGTTTGACCATTACTGTTCCCTTCAAACCAACCGTATCCGGCGAGCATAACACCTGCGGGAAGTAAACCCAAGCGCACAAACCGCTCTCGCATGTGTTCTTTCTCATCCTCGCTTAACAAGTCCTGGTCTTTATTTAATAGATTAGCTTCCTCTGCGTCAGTAAGAGCCGTAAGTTTATCAACCGTAGAAAAAGCAGTGGTTGTACCCGCTCGACAAGCGTATTCCCACTCTGCTTCACTTGGTAATCGATAGATGCGACCAGCCGACCGCTCTGCAGGAAACGCTGACAGCCGCCTGCAAAATTCCACAACATGCTCCCAAGATACGGACTCGACAGGATGTTTGGAGCTGTCTACGTCATTTACGATACGACCCGTTTCAGGATGACGCTCTGCGACCATGTCTCCCTGAAAATAACTTGGTTTCACACCCATCACCTTTTCGTACTGTGCTTGAGTCACCTCGTAAATACCGAAGTAATATCCTTTGCTGATTGTCACCTCATGCTGACGCTCATTATCATCCGAACCTTCTTCACTAGGAGGCGATCCCATCGTGAAAGTTCCTTTCGGGATCAAAACCAACTCCATCCCAATGCTATTGATGATTTTTTTCGGGGACTCAGCTTTTGCAGTACCGAAACACCCCGTGAAGAAAAACATCGCTGAAAGACAGCCCATACTTAAGTATCTACGTAACATGGATTTCTACTCCTGACCAACACAGAAGATTCACTAGAGTAGAAATGCCCTTATCTTCCGTAGTCCGGACAGCAGAATTTACGAATTAACGAAAGTCTTTATCCAAACCTTCTAGGGTGCGGTCGCTGATAGACAGTAGGCGTCTATGAACATATCTTGAAGAACTGACTGGTGGTCACTCATTTCACTACCTTACTCTGGTAGCGAATGCTTGGCATAAATCGACGCAAGCTAGACATTCGACAGCCACCTGGGGCAGGATCTTACAATTGATTTATGACTTTTCGCAGGGTGGCTTGGTCATAGTGAAGCAAGTGAGTTTCATTACCTCGCTTGCTTTACGCTTTAAATCGCACTCGAAGAGAATTAGCCGTATCCAGAGGCTCGATCACCTTCCCATTCGACAATCTAACCTAAGAGTCGTACCTACGCTCGCACTGCCAACGGATGACCGAGCCGTAAATAGATTTTTTTGCCGTCAGCCCCTTAACAATCAATACTCGATCCGTAGGCAAATTACTTGCCAACTTCGAGAGTATGTAACAACTGGCCGTTGGTACCATTCCACACGAGAACTTTACCATCCTCGCCGCCGGTCGCCACAACACTTCCATCGGCTGACACATCCACGCAATGTAACCAAGCCTTCGCGCCGGTGAAGCTCCGTATGTTACCCCCATTTTCAGCATTGCTGATTCGCACACTCCGATCGCCGCTGCTAGAGACGATATTATCTGTTTCACCTAGGTACTCGACTCTGGTTATCGCCTTGCTGAAATTGTTGGCGATCGTTCGCTTTTGATCGGCGGTCTCCACATCCCACACTTTAATCGCATTATCACCTCCAGCACTTACCAACGTCTGACCATCTCCTTTCCAAGCAACTCCTAGAACATAGTTCGTATGGCCCTCGAAACGCTGCAGCGTTTGCCCTGAAGTCACATCGATGGTACGAACATATTTATCAGCACTCGCCGTGGCAATGCGTTTTCCATCGGGTGAGAAGCGCGCCGAATGAATCACATCGGAATGGATATCCACAAACCGCATCACGCGTGTACCATCCGCCACTGAAAACAGTTGCAACTCACCATCTCGGGAAGGTACGCCACCAGCCACCAACAACTGCGAAGAATCGGGACTAAAGTCAAGCCCCAAAACCCTATGACTGATCACATCTGACTGTTCAACTGCGCCAATCGTTCGCTCAAGTCTCCAGGGAGGATTGCGTTGCCAAACCTTGATACTTCCATCGGCTGAAGTCGAGACCAAGCGCTCTGCATCCAACATCGCGACACTGCTCAGTGAGGCTGCGTGTCCAGCATAGACCGCGATAGGCGTTCCCGCTTCTCCATCCCACGCATGTAGATTGGGATAATCACCCCCAGTCAACAAGATCGTACCATCTTCTGAAAATGCCACGCTTCGTACAGGCTGCTCGGAATCGACCAAGCTTTTTTGTGCCGCTTCAAGTCGCATTTTCGCGGCTGCTGCCGAACGCTCCGCTTCCGCAAAAGCCGCCTGTAAGACAGGTACTTTTTCTTGTGCCACCTTGGACTCTCTTACAGCGATCTCATGTTGTTGGAAAGCCAAATTGCGATCAGCGGTCGCTTTGAGCACCTCAGCCTTTGCGTCGTTATAGGGCTTCTGTAGTGTCGTTACTTTCTGCGCGGCGGTATTGGCGGTCGTGCTCGCTGTGTTAAATACCTCACTCGGTGCTTGCATTGCGGCTTGACTTTGCTGAACTGCCTGCTGAGCAGCGGCTAACTTCGCAGCAGCTTGTTCGGCAGCCATCTTTAAAGCTGAATCGTTCGGGGAGGCGTTAGCCAAAGCGGCGATTTGACTAGACTGCTGCTGCGCTGCTTCAGCATTGGTCATTGCAGTTTTATAAGCCTTTTCCGAGTTCACTTTCTGAACTAGCGCAGCTCTAGCAGCCGCTGCCGCCTCAATCGCTTCCTTTTCGGCAGCCATCTTTTCCGTCCCCGCTTTTTCCAGAACGGCTTGTTTATCCGCTAAGGTTTTATCAGCAGCAGCCAACGTTTCGGCTACCTTCTTTTCCGCCTCCAGCTTGATCGGTGTATCCTTCTCTGCCGCTTCGAGTCTTTGCTTGCTTACCGTGACCATCGCATTGGCTGATGTCTGCTGATAGGTACTTCTAGCCACTTGTGTCTTAGCGCGTAAGTCGCCTCGCAATTCGGCGACTTGCTGACCATTCATTTGCCATAACTTGGTCGTTTTATTGTCGCTAACCGACGCAATACGCTGACCATCTGGACGAACTGCGATGGCTAATACAGGACCACCATGATTGACTTGGCGAATCGCTTGACCATTATCGAGATTCCAAAGACGAATAGTGTTATCGGCGGATCCCGACCATATCTGACGCGGTTGGCCAGGCATCGCCGCAAGTGCATGAATCTCACCACTGTGACCGGTAATGATACGCTGACTCAATAACTCACTGCTCCAGATAGATTCAGCCGATACTGAAATAAGATTAGCTTTTGATGTTTTGTCAGTCCCGGCAGTTGTTGGCCTGGCATTGGCCAGGCCAACTCCAATGACGGCCGATGCGCTATCGGAAAATTGCTGTACCATTTTGCCAGTTGTCACTTCATACACCTGGACGTTCGGCTTATCTCCTTTACATCCGACTATCACTGTTTGATTATCATCACTCACCGCTACGCTCTGGGGCACACCTTTAGACACCTGAAACTGTTGCACACCAAGAGGATTGCCATTAGCCTGCCACAAACGCACTACACTATTTTCTCCGGTTGTGACAAGCATACTATCATCCGGTGATAGAGCTAATGCAGTGACAGCCCCACCATGAGATACATTAAATACCGCTTGACCGTTTGCTGTCTGATAAGCTCGCACACTTCCATCTTGATAGGCTGAAAATAAAGATTGCCCATTAGAATGGAAAGCCAACGCGCGAATGGGTTGAGCCTGTCCCTCTAGATAACGAGCGAACTTCAGCGGACTTCGTCTCAATCGACCTGTATTTTCACAAATCCACATACGGTCTGATTTGCCATCGAGAAGACTCCATTGGATTTCTTTTTCTAAGACCACTTCTTGGACACGTGGAGGCGTTGTCCCCAAATCCCATACTATCGACTCGCTTGGTCGATCCTGCTGTACTGCAGTCGAGATAAGCTTCTTACCATCAGCCGCGAATGTGAGCGATGAAGCGGCTGCAGTGTGTCCCGCCAAAGTTTGAATCACTTGGCCATTGGCAATTTGGTAGAGGCGGATATTTTTATCCTCAGTTGCCAATGCGAGAATATTTCCATCCTGACTTAGCGACCATGCAACCGGTATCGCTTGGTCATTGAAAGTACGTGTTTGACTACCATCGGCTGGATTCCAAAATCTCACAGAACGATCACTGCTAATCGAGAATGGACTTTGAGCTGTATAGCCAACTCCCAGAATCGCTCCGCTATGGCCAGTGAATTTTTGTAACAACATTCCATCAGCAAGATTCCATAGATAAACCATGTTATCTGCTGTTCCCACGATCGCTTGCGTCGCATCAGGACTCAAGGCGACCGCAGTGACCGCCGCAGAGAGTCCCTCGATCTTACGTGGCATTTGAGTATCACCCAAATTCCATAGCAGAAGTGTCTTATCTTCTAAACCAGCTAAGACGCGGGTGCCATCTGCGGAAAAGGCTAAGGCCCGAACCGCAGCGGAATGGCCATTAAGATTGTGCGTAATCTTTCCTGTTTCCGTCTCTACAATTCTGATGGCTGCCGCGCCGTCAACGGACGCCGCTATTGCGATCGATGTTCGACTTGGACTCATTGCGAAGACAGAAGGTTTTGCACCGACAATTGCTTCGACCGTGTCTTGCCGCAATACCTCTCCCGACCACAGCCGTATCAATCCATCGGCTCCTCCGGTGGCAATCCATTTCCCATCGGGTGATGAAGAAATAAATGTCGCCTTATCCAGGCCGCAGCGCCATGAGGTGATTAACGCTTGCTTCTCAACGTCATACAGGCCCACGACTCCATCCTGTGTAAGCGTTGCCAGACATACCACTCTGTTCTGCGCTTCGTTGTTCTTTGAATTTATTAGGTCAACAAAAGACAGTGATACGATTGCCTCTGAAGCGACCTTCCACTGGGAGATTGATTTGTAATGTCCATTCTCATCGCGGCGACTTACTTGCACCGAGCCATCCGGAAAAGCCAGAGCGATTAGACTGAGTTCCTTGCTAAAGGTGGTAATAACTGCACCTTGAAAGGGCGAATGAATGGGCTGGGGCAAATCGCTGGGAAGCTTCCACACCCTCACCAATTGATCCGCACCCGCAGATACCAAACTATTTATTGGCATCGCAGGATTTGGTGCCCCATTTTCAGGAGTCGGCGGCAGTGCGGTCAGCTCAATCGTATTGATCGCTGACGGAGTTTCGATCACGCCACTAGGCTTCCCGTCGCTGGGATTCCACAAGCGTATCGTCTGATCCACAGAAGCCGTCATTAGCCTTCCATCGGAAGCGAACCGTATAGCGACGACCTTTCCTGAGTGGGCACTGATCTTTAATCCAGGCTGACCACTGTTCGCATCGTAGAACTGGATCACACCGGACGCATTACCAATGACCAACGACTTGCGGTCGGGAGAAATCGCCATCGTCGTCGCAGCCGACTCGCT
>JAUMAI010000134.1:0-10328 GCA_032116775.1 Pirellula sp.
AGACTGCTACGACTGGCGGATCGCATGGCTAGTGGAGGGAATAAAAATGATCCGCCACGGAGTACTCGGCGCCCAGCATCCTCCATCGGTTGCGTGGATGGCATATCGTTCTCGATAACACCTAGTGTTGTCGGATATGAATCGTATAGATCATAACACCATTCGTAAACATTTCCTTGCATGTCGAACAATCCAAAATCATTGGGCTTAAGACTAGCTACGCGATGCGCGTGATTGTCTCCATTGGCCTGGTACCAAGCATACTTGGATAGCAATGATTCGGCATTGCCATAAAATCGACTGCTTGTCGACCCAGAACGGCAGGCAAATTCCCATTCCGCTTCGGTTGGCAAGCGATATCCACTTAATTCCCAAAAGTTATCTTTGGCTTTCATCCCGGCTGCGTATTCATTGGTTTGATTCTTCTGGTAGCACCACTGCGATTCGGGAATTCCCTCTTGCTCACTCAGCCAATTACAATACCAAGCTGCTTCGTACCAACTCATGCCGATCATCGGTGAATCGGGGGTGAGTATGTATGCTCGCAGTAGCTCTTGATCTGTTTTCCATGGCATCTGTGGATTGGCTAGTGAAAACGCTTTCCATTGCTCGAGCGTAACTTCTTTGCTAGAGATCGCGAGGTTTCTACCGATCCTACGTTCATGTAATGCTTCGGTTGAGCTATGGTTTAATTCCGACTCAGGCGAGCCCATTAAGAAAGTGTCGGCCTTGAGCAGTACAAACGTTTGGCCTTGGCTATTGATGAACCATTGCTTGGTGTGTCCTCGGTCAGCAGCGAGCTCGTTTTCTCTCTGCTGGATTTGGCGATCGATCGCCAATAATTGATCATCCTGCTTCCATTTCCTCAATAGCCATTCTACTGCTCCGTGTAGGCCAGCATCGGCTTCGTCGCGATAGATCTCCAGCAATGGCTCGATCAACGGTGTTTTTTCCGATACCGACAAATCGAATTCTCCCATGCATAGCACCAGAGAGCGTTTAATCGTGACATCGGTTTCTTGGTAGTATTGTGAAACGAGCATTCTGGGATTTCCACCCCGCGGTTTCAGCCAGTGGATAATGTAACTGCGGACGCGGGGATCGGAACTTTCCTTAAGCAGATGCCACACGTTATCTGTAGCGTTCATTCGCATCAGCATCACAAAGCTATTGGCCTGACGCTTAGCTAATATGTCTTTAGTTGCCTCCGACATCTCGGGAGGAATTGTTTTAAGAACCTCCAACTGGCCAAGCTTAATCGCTATCTGACGATGCGGGAGCAGCTTATTGTATAAAAGCTCATATTGTTTCTCGCCAGCATCGATGAGTAGATCGAAAAGCCCTTCTGGATTATCCGAGAAGTAATCGGCTAAGGTGTAAGTGGCGAAACTGCGTGCCTGTTCATCTTGTGCGCTATCGCGATAAATATCTGATAGGGGTATCGAAAGGCGATTGCGGACGGGACGCAGAGCAGTGCGCCAGGGTAACAATTCAGTGGGTTGTACGCTGGTTAAATGATCCGCTAGGAATTTACAAAAGAGTTGGTCATTCCAGTGATGGTGGTCTGGTGAATAAATAGCTAAAGCGCAGGCTGCTTGAAAACGCATGGAAGCATCGTTGCCTTCTTTGGCGACTTGCCAGTAATGATCGACCAAAGAACTCCGGTCGTCAAAAAGCAGATCGCGTACATGATGGAATTGATTCGTATTGACCGTTAGGAGGCGTTCTTTAAGAAAAGGCAAGACGGACTTGTCTTGGGGAAGCATAGCCAGGGCGGCGTGTAGCTTCGCATTGGGATGGGGCTCAGGATCGGCGAAGGCTTTTTCGAGGTCGTCGCGAGCATAAATGCGATAGTTTTCTAGGTTTTCAATAATTTCTTTAACTTGAGACGTTTCTGCTAGCAACAGACCTCGGACAATTTGGGTTGCTTCAGCATTACGCTGGCGTTTGGTGTCAACGCTGCGGATGATAAGTCCACCAGAAATCACAGCGATGAATCCTGCGAGTATGAGCGTCAGCTGAAGTCCATGGACACGGGCAGCCTTACGCATCATTTTACGCTGCTGGTCAGTCCAGCGGCAATTTGCCGTGAGCGACCTGATGCTGATCCATTCGATCAGCGACGGTAAATGTCTATTCTCGGGTTTCACTCCCCATAGAGAGGCACGTTCGATTAACGTCAGCTCAGCACGACCTTTGCGAGTTTCCTGCTGTTTGCGATTGATCCATTCTCGCAGTGACGGAACGAGATAATCATGTGTGAGTTGATAACAGGCGGAATCGGGGGAGTGAGATGATGAAACCTGGCATTCGCAATCGGTGGGGGTGATTAATCTTAGTTCTCCATCGAGCATGCGCAGGAGCTGGTTGAATTCATTCGGACGATTCTGATAGCCGGCTATCTCCAGCAACGCATGGTAGGACCGCATGTGCCCTTTGATATCGCTGCCAATCTCTGGAAGTAAAGCTTTTAGTACATCTCGAGCCGCTTGTTGGTGCAGTTTATGTTCTGGGTTTGCTCCTCGGCTGCTGAATGCTTCTTCTAAAAAGTTGACACCGATACCGGCCGTTCCACCGACTGAGTTTAAAGTAGCTGGTACCCATGGCTTTCCTTTGATCATTTCAGCAAAAAGTGCCAGCCGCACAGGAACCACTTTGCCATCTTGGACCAGACCAGACACCGCTGCGGTGATGAATGACCGTTCCGGTGGGCTGAGATGACTGATGTTGGCTGGAAGCTTGCCGAACGCTTGGCCGAACTTGATAAGTACTTTTTCAGCGTGGTCGACATCAAATAGGTCCACCGTCACAAAATTGTGACCTTCGGTAATAGTATTTTCCATGGCTCGCATAAAACGAGTCGCTGCCATAGCGAAATCATCTCTTACCATCACCACCGTTTGGAGATTACCTCCGTCACATTGTCGTAGAGCTGAAATCAACTCGGATGACTGCTCAGTGTGATTCGCGTGCAACCATTGCTCGAATTGATCGAGGATCAGGATGATCTTTTTTCCCTGTGACCGGCGGAGGTTAGAAAAAATCCTAACCAAGCTTTTTTCTTCAGGTGGAATAGTCAACGATTTCTGTAGGCTGCGCAGGATGCGTGTCTCGGTTTCATCCGGTGTCGCTTCCACGTAGAGAGCTACCACATCTTTTGATAGCTGAGGCAATAGTCCTGCTTTGACCAGAGATGATTTACCACAACCGCTGGGGCCATAAATCAGTCCCACGTTAAAGGTTTTGAACGGATCGCGTTCCTCGAGCTTAGTCTTCCAGAATTGAATACTCTCGGGGAGTCCATTGCGATTTCTTGGCCCTGGTAATAGATCTAGGAAAAAGTTGGCATCTTCAGCCTCAAAAGATCGGAGACCTTTGGGAACGATCGTATCAACTGTTTTTATCTCCTGTGGAGATTGATTCCAGAGCGAGAGTTCTTCAGCAAGCTTAGCCCCAGATACGTAGCGATTGGAAGCGAGTTTGGACAGGGACTTCAAACATATTCGTTCAAGTTCGGCTGGTATCGATGCATCTAATTCACGCGGAGCAATAGGGTCTACGGAGGTAATTTGGTAAAAAAGTTCGTGGGTTGTTGTACCTTGAAACGGTCTTTGGCCGGTTAGAAGTTCGTAAAAAATAACTCCGAGTGAAAATATGTCGCTGCGGCCATCCAGGCGATGCCCCTCGCCTCGAACTTGCTCCGGACTCATGTAAGCAGGTGTTCCCGCTGCCTTACTCTCTCGCAGAGAGTCTTCCTCGCGAATGGCTAATCCAAAGTCGGCCACATACGGAATTGGGGTGTCTCCTTCCAGTAAAATATTTTTGGGTGTTACATCTCGGTGAACTAGGCGACGTTCGTGAGCGTGATGAAGCGCTTGGGCGATCACAGAAAGCAAAGCGACTGAGAGGTCATGTGCCGGGCGTGCTTTTCTGATTCTCTCTTCCAGGGTTTGTCCTTCGATGAATTTCGAAACGACGTAGACAGAACCATCTTCCGTTCTGCCGACATCGTAAACTGGAACGATATTCGGGTGGTTGAGACTGGCAACGCGGCGGGCTTCGGCGAGGTATTGTTCACCATCCTCGGGCGATTGAAAGCGACTGGCGGTTGGAACTTTGATCGCGACTTGGCGCTGTAGTTCGCCGTCATAGGCGAGATACACGCGCCCAAAAGAACCTTCTCCAAGAATACGCTGTAACTTGTAACGGCCTAGTTGTCGATCGCCGATCGTTCGGTCGGTGATAAAGATCGATGTGGAAAAGACGTTGGCCGGTTGGTGACTGTTAGCGGAGGTAAGTTCTACCAGTTTGCTGCGTAACGACTGGCTGATTTCAGAAAAACGTGCAGTGAATTCGTCGATGGAAGCTTGTGAAAGTGTCGCTCCGCGGGCTCGAAACTCTCCTACCGCGAGTTGAAGTTTGATATTGGGATCGTCAGATAATTCCGGGAGGAGCGAGAGATAGTCTTCGACGTTGAGGGGTTGGCTTGTTTTCCAGCGACGGATTTGATCGGCCAGTAAAACCTGTACCAGCTCCTCTCTAGAGCCAGTATGATTTTTGAGGTAAAGACGAATATCAGGTGGCGGAGCTGAAGTTTTCCACTGTTCCTGGTAATCTTCGACGAGATGCATAGCTTGAAACCCAGTGCAGGAGAGTGAAGCGGCGACTCATTCAATCCGTCATTACTCGCGTTTGACTTCAGCCAGCACAGAGATTGATTTCAAACCGCTTCGTATTCCCCTAGTCCTTACTTACCTGGGACTACCTCAGACAAACGGCTGCAGTTTTACGCACTGTGCTACTATGAGTTCGTGTGCTGCGATGATCTATCGAACCTAGAACCAATCGGATCTCGTCGTTAACCTGCCAGTTGCGACTCGTCCCGCGAAACGTCGTCTTTGACGATGGACTTCTGTGCTTCCACTTTTAGCCACACTCGTCTGCAGTGGGTAGATGCCGAAAGCTGCCTTATCTAGCGCACTTTAGACAACAATCCGTTTGAAATTTTGCAGAATTCCAGTAAAAAAAGTCCACATTTCCTTTGACTCAACCTCGATTAGTTGAATCTCCCCGGGGGGGGCAGACACGCCCAAAACCCGTCTAATCCAACGTGGAACTGATAGCTACGATTGGTTTAGGGGGGCGATCCGAGGGGAGCTTGCAGTCTATCATTCGTTGGTTGAATGTCAACAAATTAATTTGGCTGCTCGCGTTCTGTGAGAGACTTTGCCCCCTGGTGTTTTGAAAAAAATTTGTGGGGAATTGCTTGCAAATTCGTTGCAGACTTTGCTTTGCGGTGTTTGGATAACGAGTAGCGTTAAATCTCTGGTTGTTCGGGCTTTTCGAGAATTGGGTATCCATCCAGATCTCATGTAGTTGAGGCGTGAAGCCGATTCGTACCCACGATGAAAATACTTCTTCCATCAAATTGATGTGAAGGTCTCATACGGTGCTCACGGGGAATTCGGCGGAGCTGCTTGGTGAATAAAACAGCAAACGTTGGCAAGATTGTCACGAACAGTTCCGAAAAAGCTTCGCGTGGTGTTGCCATTAGTGGGATTGTCTTTGCACTGCTCTACGCGACCAGTCGGCTATTGATTCAGCTCTCGTTGCCAACTGAAATGACCGCAACTAACTCTTGGTTTGCTAGTCCAGAGGCGAGAAATTGGATCGGACTTGCCTTGAACCTCGTACCTTTTGGTGGCCTAGCTTTTTTATGGTTCATGGCTGCGATTCGAGATCACGTCGGCCTGCAAGAAGATCGGCTCCTAAGCACGGTGTTTCTAGGAAGCGGATTGCTATTTGTCGTGATGCTGTTCGTGGCAGGCTCGATTGCTCAGGGGTTACTGCTGGCATTGGGGAGTGAAAGCGATTTCATCTTGAACCAGAAGATTTATGCCTTCGCACGCTCGACGTCTTATGTGCTGATGAATGTCTTTGGGACGCGCATGTCGGCTGTCTTTATGTTTGTAACGTCGTCGATTTGATTGCGTACGGGAGTCTTGCCGCGGTGGCTGGTCGTCATAGGGTTTGGCAGCGGTATCGTCCTGTTATTGACACTAACACCGAATGCTTGGGTCGTGCTTCTATTTCCAGGTTGGGTATTGTTAGTGAGTGTTCGAATTTTGATTGCGGATTTTTATCCGCGAGTACGCGTCTGACCATGAGTTCCATAAGTAGAGGCACAGCCGGTGCCCACAGCTAGGACGGTGCCAATGTTCTGAGCTGTGCCCGTAGCCTCGGAGCTCATGGTCAGCTAGGCAATTGCCAAAATGACCAAAAGATCGTGAAAAATGTAACTGTGAGTTAAGATATGCTCAGTTCGAGTCCCATTGATGTGGTGCCGTTGTGGTTGTTGATTGGCATCATGGTGATCGGTGTCCTGGTCTCGATCGAATGTGGCTATCGCCTGGGAAGCTACCGTGCACGAAGACCGTCTCATGAATTGGAAACGCCAGTAGGAACGATGATCGGCGCGACATTAGGACTTCTCGCCTTCATATTGGCATTCACGTTCGGCTTGGCTGCTGATCGGTTTGAAGCCCGCAGGAAAATGGTAGTTGAAGAAGCAAATGCCATCGGTACTGCCTACCTTCGAGCAGGCTTACTCCCCGAGGAGCAAGTTCCAATCGTACGTGAGATGCTGAAAGAGTATGTCGATCTACGTTTGGAAGCGGTTGATAAAATTAAACTGGAATCGGCTGTGCGGCGTTCGGAAGAACTGCATCGCGAACTCTGGCAGCAGGCAGAGAAGGCTGGAACCAAGCAAGCGGAATCAATCACGGTGGGGTTGTTCATTGAAGCGCTCAACGAGTTGATCGATCTGCATGCGACACGTATTCAAGTTGGGATTCGCAATCGATTACCGCTGCCGTTTTACGCCGCGCTCTGTTTGCTGGCGGCATTTTCGATGGCTGGAGTTGGATACCATGAAGGATTATTTAAGTCGCGTCGTTCCCCTATAACTCTCATCATGGTGGCCTCTTTTGCGATTGTAATTGCGCTGGTCGCGGATCTAGATCGACCGCAAGAGGGTCTGCTGTCGGTAAGTCAAGAAGCGATGTTGGAACTGCGCGAATCAATTCAAGAGCCGTGATGAGTTCATACCTTAATTCGCTTATTGTCGGTAGGGTTATCTAAAGTTGTTGTAGTAAAGTTGTGTCCTAAAGTGAGGTTGGGTTATGAAAAAAAGTAAAAGCCATGAAAACGACGACCCAATCAAGACCAGTATTTCATTGCAGCCGAAGGCTACGCGACAAGATCAACTAGCTTTTGGGAAAAGTTTGCGAGATAAGTGTCCTAGGCAGAGCCATGCTCAGTGGCAGATACCGCAGCAGCGTCCCGATCCGCTGCAGCTTATTCATGAATCGAACCAGGGACGTCTGGCTCAATTGATTCCTATTCGCCACGGGCGTATGTTGCAGTCACCGTTTGCATTTTTTCGAGCGACTGCCCTCAACATGGCGGCGGATCTGGCGACGACTCCCGTCAGTGGAATCAACACCCAGGCATGTGGCGATTGTCATTTGACAAATTTCGGCGCGTTTGCAACCCCGGAAAGACGAGTCATTTTTGACATTAACGATCTCGATGAAACACTTCCTGCTCCCTGGGAGTGGGACATCAAGCGTTTGGCTACCAGTTTTGTGTTAGCTTGTCGTCATAACGGCTTCAGTGAAGATGAAGCTCGAGATATTGCCGTGAATTGTGTTCGCTCCTATCGCAAGCATATGGCCGATTTCAGTGAACTGACTGTTCTCGAGGTATGGTATGCCAGTATAGATGTCGAGGATTTCTTACCGACGATTCGTGATAAAGAAGCGCGGGAGCGGAGTGAAAAGCGACTCGCCAAGGCGCGTGAACAAAACGTCCTGGAAAATGAGTTTCCTGAATTAGTAACAAGCGAGGGAATCAAGCCTACGATTAAGGAGGCGCCGCCGTTGATCTTCCATCCACGCGAAACGGGTTATGAAGAGCAAATGGCTAACTTTGAGAAAGCCTTTGAAAGTTATAGGGATACACTGCAAGAAGATCGCCGCTTACTTCTGGATCGATTCGAGATCATGGACTTCGCCATCAAAGTTGCTGGAGTGGGAAGCGTCGGCACTATTTGTGGCATTATCCTTCTGATGGCCAGTGAGAACGACCCTCTGTTCCTTCAGGTTAAGCAGGCTCGCAGTTCGGTGCTCGAAGGTTATGTCGGCAAAAGTAAGCATGCCAACAACGGTGAAAGGATCGTCCATGGTTACCGCATGATGCAATCAGCCAGCGATATTTTTCTAGGTTGGACGGAAGGTAAAATGGGACGACAGTTTTATGTCCGTCAACTGAAAGATATGAAGATCAAGCCCTTGGTCGAGTTGTTTACGCCAGGTGTTATGCTGCAGTATGCCGAACTATGCGGTTGGACGCTCGCTCACGCTCATGCACGCTCTGGCGAACCTGCCAAGATCAGCGGATATCTTGGCAAGGGTGAAAAGTTTGATGAGGCCATCGGTGAGTTTGCCAAGGCGTACGCCGATCAAGCGGAGCAAGATTATGAAATCGTCAAACAGGCTGCTCGGCAAGGCGACATTGAGGTGTTTGTTGAAGAAGTCTGAATTGTAGCTATCCATGAGTTCCGTACGCATGGGGTGACCCCGTGCCAACGGTTTCTGAGGCCCAGGTTTTATGGCCAAGGATAGGACGGTTCCGAGCACATCAAATGAACTCATGCCGTACGGAAAGGGGGTGACGAGGTTGTAGGATGAACCCATGACTACGAGCCGAGCAGGGCGTTCTCGCAATGCTAAAAAGCGAATTCTTTTTCCTATAGTGGCAATGATAGCGTTTATTGCTCTTGATTGTCTCAAATCGAATCGATATATCCTTTTTTTCGATAGCGGCCGTGTTTAAGCGTAGGAGATTTTCGCATGGATGCGACCATCATTATTAACGCTGCAGGTTGTGGTTCACGATTGGGCCAAGGATTGCCTAAATCCCTGGTTCGAGTCGGAACCAGGTTGATGTTGGATTGGCAGCTCTGCGACATGTGTCTTCCTACGGATCGAGTGCGTATTGTTGTTGGGTACCGCGGTGATGAGGTGGCTGCCCTAGCGCGGCGATTGTTCCCGAGTATTGAAGTGGTCTTCAATTCAACTTGGAGTACGACGAAGACAGCAGCGAGCCTCTCTCTGGGAGCTGCCGGTTTAGATGGACGTTGTTTATCGTTGGATGGAGACCTGCTAGTACATCCAGATGATTTTCGGAAATTGGTGCAACACACCGAAGATTTGATTGGGATTACGCCCGCTTCCTCTAGCCAACCTGTGTTCGCCGAGCTTGACAAAGATGAAAGATGCTGCGGCTTTTCGTTCCACAACGATACCGGTCTAGAGTGGACCGGTTTGGTCAATTTCAATCCGAAGGTTGTTCCTCCGGCTCATGGCAATGTGTTCGAAATGATTTCGTGTATCCTGCCTACACCTACCTTATCGGTACGTACGGTGGAGATCGATACGCCCGAAGATTTACGAGTCGCTCCATTACTTTGGTCGTATATGCTTCGAGATAGAGTAAGTAGAGGTATCGTTAATGGATTTGGGAAGAATTCAGACCTTTTGGCAAGCTAGAACTGCCGTATCCGATCCCAGAATAGCGACCAATTATCGTAATGACGGTAGGTTGCAATTGGATGTCGGTTTTATTTCTCAATACCTTACACCAACCAGTCGCGTTCTAGATCTTGGTGCGGGGACATGCACGTTGACGCAAGAGATTCTGCCCCTGGTTGCTGAAGCTGTTGCAGTCGAAAAATTTGAAGAGTTTCTCAAGCGTGTACCCACTCATTCCAGATTGAAGCTGATTTGCTCCGATGTCAGCGAATTCGAGAGCCCGGAAAAATTTGATGTGATTCTTCTTTTCGGAGTTGTGAATTATCTCACCCTTGAGGATGAGCAAACACTCTATGAAAAATGTGCAAGGATGTTGAGCTCTGATGGATATTTCATAGTTAAAAATCAATGCGGAATTGGTGAGGAAGTGGTGGTCGACAAGTTCTCGGAGGAACTCAACTGCGACTATCATGCTCGCTATCCTGCGGTAGATGAACAGGAATCGAGATTGAATCAACACTTCAGTGTGGCTCGTTATGATATATATCCTCCACAATATAATCGTTGGAGCAATACGCATTTTTATGCTTTTGAGTGTCGAAAACAGGCGTGTTAGGGAGCCTAGTGTTCGTGTTATCGATCGCGAGATAAAGCAGTGGGAAGAAACGATTGGAATAGCGTTCTGGCAACGAGATCGTTGTGGCAGCAGTGCGACATAATCTTCGCTTCTGGTGA
>JAUMAI010000135.1:0-4505 GCA_032116775.1 Pirellula sp.
TTGTGATAATTAGCGATTCTATTTCATCCCTTTCTATCGCGAATCGCTCATGAATCTTCGCTTATACACCGGTTAGAGAGCTTTAGAGTTCCATAGAAACCGCGCGTTCATTGGACCCAAAATCGAGCCACGATCTCCGGTTTGGGTCGATAAAGCCTAGTTGTTAAATTTATCAAGCGAACGCCGTGTCAACTGTTGAAGTAGCATGTCCACTGCTTTAAGCTTGGAGCCTAACGAGCGACAGCCTCGGATGGATCGAGCCGTGTTTGCACAACGGAGTCTTCGAAATGGACTATTGCTGTTTACCACAGAAGCCTAAAAGATCATTTGACTTCGAAGATTGCTTATCTGATACGAAGATTAACAACTTCCAAATTGCCTCATTTTTGTTGCTTAACGAGTCGGAGTAATTCCATGGACAACCAGAACCCTTTTTCTCCTAATGCCCAATCGAACGCCGTTCCTCCAGGAACTAACCCGCCTCACAACTATCAACCCAATCCTCAGCAACAAGGTGATGCTACCGGAGGTGTGATTCCCTACAAAAATCCCCAAGCTTTACTTGCATACTACTTAGGCATCTTGAGCGGCTTACCGTTGATTGGTTTGCCTTTGGGAATAGCGGCATTCATCCTCGGCATACTTGGTCTTAAAGCACGTGCTAAAAACCCAGCCATCAAAGGGAGCGTGCATGCCGGGATCGGAATTGGCTGCGGCGGGCTTTTTGCTGTGATTTGGGGAGTATCGATTATTGGGATCATCGTGGCGATCGTGAGTGGGAATTAGGCGTCGATGCCAACTCACCCCACCACACGAAAGTGATCACGTAATCACTGGCACTCTGTATCCAGTTGACAAATGATTATAATTTCTTAAAATACATATATGTAACAACGGATGTAATGCAATAACTACATTTTCGCATCTCGTTGGATCCAAATGGTACGCCGACAGGGAAGAGGCTTGGTACTGCGATACGACTCGCTGTCCATAACAGTCTCTATTCCCTGGCGGTGGTCGATGTCTAAACACAAACCAAACTCTTCGACGAATTTTCTATGCGTTAACGAATCAACGGCAGCATCATCGTCTGGCCCTACTCTGCTACAAGCCTTCGACGTTTGCGATCCAACCAAGGCCGTAGATAGCACCATCCCGCTGCTCCCAACTAAGGCCCTCTACGACATTTCCACTGGTGAAGATGGGGCCTATATCTCTACACTCGCCTCAGTAGTGGCAAATTACTGGGGTCATCAGCAACTACGGCCCCTTCAAGCGGAATCGATGTTAGCTTGCATGCGACGACAAGACAGCTTAACGGTCTTACCCACCGGAGCTGGTAAGTCGATTTGTTTTCAAGCGCCAGCACTTTTAATGAGTGGAACTGCTATAGTTGTGTCGCCTTTGATCTCGCTGATGAAAGACCAAGTGGATAACCTACGGAAGCGAAATATCCCAGCGGCTTTCGTCAATAGCAGCCTGAGCTATTCGGACCGAAGAGAAGTGATGAACCAGCTTTCTCAAGGCGAACTCAAACTACTCTACATCGCGCCCGAACGGTTGGTACAAGAGAAGACACTACGCTTCCTTGCCGAACAACGGATATCCTTTGTTGCCCTAGACGAGGCTCATTGCGTAAGCGGTTGGGGACATGACTTTCGCGAGGAATACAGGCAACTCGGAATCCTAAAAGACAAACTGCACAACATACCCATACATGCCTTCACCGCAACGGCTTCGCCACAAGTTCGACGTGATATCACTGAACAGCTTAAGCTGAGGAATGCACAAATATTCGTAGCCAATATGGATCGCCCCAATTTGCTATATCGCTGCATACCAGCTACCGATCGCACTACCCAGATCATCTCACTTGTTAAGCAAAAGCGTGGCCAACCTGGTATTATCTTTTGTCTTTCTCGACGAGAGACCGAACGCTTAGCCTATGACTTAAGACAAAACGGATTTCGGGCCACCGCTTACCACGCTGGACTCGAAGCCTCGGAGCGTAAGAAGGTCCAAGATAGCTTTTTAGCAGATCGAATCCAAATCGTAGTAGCCACGATCGCCTTCGGGATGGGAATCGACAAAACCAATGTTCGCTACATCATTCATTCGCTTATCCCCAAATCACTGGAGAATTATCTCCAAGAGTCTGGAAGAGCGGGACGCGATGGTCAACCCGCCGAGTGCATCGTTCTTTATCGTGGTACCGATCGAATTAAAAGGTCATGCCTAAACGATTCAAACAACCAAGAACGCCATCAAGTGAATTCAGCAGAGCAGCAGGCAATTGCAAATTTTGCAGCAACACCGCAATGTCGTCGTCGCATCCTACTTGAAGCGATGGGACAAAACTTTCCATACCCCAACTGCGGCGCATGCGATAACTGCTTGAAACATGCACCGGAATGTAAGGATAGTTCAGAAATCACTCTTAAAATCCTCTCGGCAATTAAAGAAACAGGCGAAAGCTATGGCAGCAAGAGACTTAAAGAGTTCTTACGCGGGATAATATCTCAGCCAATGACAGCGCGTCCGGGTGGTTCTTTATCAGCATTTGGGGTCATGCGTCAAAGAAATGCATTTCAAGTGGAAGACTGGATCGAACAGCTTGCGGCCCAGGGACTTATCAAATTCCACGGTGCCTATTGTATCGCCAAAATCACAGCAGAGGGGTGGAAGGTATTACAAGGCAAACAGCCAAGCTTCACACTGCTTGATCGCTTTGATAAACCTTCACCACGGCAACTATCGCAATGGTCACCGACAAGCGAAGTAGATCGAGAAATATTTACACTATTCCAAAACTGGATTCAAACGCAGACAGATCCACAACTTCCTCTTTGCGCCTCTCTAGCTTGGCAGATCGCAAGGCTAAAACCTCGATCGCTGGAACAGCTTGCTGCCATAGCACACCTCGAACCTTACGCTTTAAACGATTCCTGCAAAGACCTGATCAGAGAATTAGAACAGCATTGCGACAAACGGAACTTGCAGACAAATCTCGACCTGGACCGGAAGTACTTTGCAGCACTAGTCGCGGAGACGAGCGAGACAGAGACTCGTGGCCCGGGAATCGCCAGAAACGCTGCGCGTCGCTACTTCCTTGTCTTCGAATCCGGAAGATCGATCGAAGAAATCGCATCACAAAATGGCGTCAAACCGGGGACGATCTACGACTATCTTTGCGATTACATCACAGAGCGAAAAATTGCAGACTGCACTACCTGGATTTCGACTGCCACGATTTCACGAATCGAAGCGGCCATCACGCTGGTTGGCATGGAACGCTATCGCCCCATTTTCGAGCAACTACAGGAAGAGGTATCATACGGCGAAATCAAGGCGGTTTGTGCCGCTCGTAAAGTCCGCACGGAGCATGGCATGTTACTGCTTGAATCAAATTACGCAGTGGAGGGAAATTGACAATGCACCTAAACACGGAAATCCGCAACCACGGACGCCCAGACCTAGTGATGATTCATGGATTAACCCGGCGTTGGCAAACCTACACGCCACTGCTTCCCAGCCTGGAATCTCGCTATTCACTAACACTGCTAGATCTGCCAGGTCATGGTGAAAGCGAGCCCAATCCTGCTGGTTATTTGGTGAAAGATTATTGTAAAGCTGTCATCGAGTGGGTGGATCAAACCCAACTGGAAAGCTTTCATCTGTATGGCCATTCACTCGGTGCCATGGTTGCGATGACCGTCGCCGCCGAACGTCCTCAGCGAGTTCGTTCGGTCATTCTGGAAGACCCTCCTTTTCATACGATGGGTAACCGCATTCAGCAGACGGTTTGGCTCAGCCATTTTTCTCAAGTTCATCGTTTGAGGAATGAACCCGCCTTTTTCAACGCTATTCGCTCAAGACAAGTTGCCCTATTAGCAAACGTGGAATTGTTTGACCCCGTCTCTGACTCAACCATTCGCCTCGGAAACTTGCGAGATGCTTCCTCGTTGCGATTCATGGCGGCCTGTATGCTCAAAATGCGTTCCGAAGTAATCGAGCCTGTCGTGCAAGGACGCTGGTTGGATGGCTGGGACTGGGAGAACATTGCCCGTCAGATTGAGCAGCCCACTTGTATTTTATGCGCCGATGAAAAAGCTGGGGGGATGCTCACTAGGCGTGATTACGACCACCTATGTTCCCTCCTGCATGATCCTGTACCAGTTTTCTTTGCCAATTCTGCGCACAACCTGCATTGGCAAAAACCGATTGAGCTCCTGAATTCGGTTCACACCTTCCTCGATGCTTGATAAACTCATGTACCTCATCATACTTTTAGCTTCAAAATCCCGAACCCTCGGTTAAGATCTTTCCGATCTCTGCACTCAATATCCTACCAATCAGTTTTCACTTCTCACCATTTTGTCGAGCTCAGTATTATGAAACTTGCCACGGGAACGCTCGTAATTACCAACGGTCAAATCGTTATCGGTGACGGTTCGCCACCGATACAAGATGGCTGTTTGATATTGCAAGATGGACGCATCGCATAT
>JAUMAI010000135.1:4515-19927 GCA_032116775.1 Pirellula sp.
TTGGTCCTTCGAAAAGCGCTCCCGCGATCGCCTCGTTAAAGCCGGAAAACTCAAGCGAAGGATCGTTCCGACAGATAGATGCATTAGGTGGAACGATTATGCCTGGGTTGGTCGAAGCCCATTTCCATCCAACCTATTTTAATGTTGCAGCTTTGGAAGATCTCGACATCAAGTACCCAGTTGAGTATGTGACCCTTCTGGCCGCCGCCAACGCCAAATTAGCTCTGGAGTGCGGTTACACCGCTGCGCGTAGCGGAGGGAGTCTTTTCAATATCGATGTCTGGCTAAAGCAAGCGATTGAGAATGACATTGCCGTCGGACCCCGACTCGCTGCAAGCGGACGCGAAATCTGTGGTGTTGGTGGACTGATGGATTGGAACCCTGACTATCGCAAAATTGGTATGGAAGGCCTGGTGCTTTTGATCAATGGTCCCCATGAAGCTCGTGCAGCAGTCCGGAAGCTCGTGAAAGATGGTGTTGAATGGGTCAAAACCTATCCAACAGGAGATGCTGCTGCACCAGATGTCAACGATCACCATACGCTCTGTATGACGTTCGAAGAAATGCACGCTGTAGTTGAAACGGCCCATAATCACGGTTTAAAAGTTACCGGTCATTGCCGAGCCACTGAAGGTATCAAAAACGCCCTTCGTGCTGGCTACGATGCAATTGAACATGGAACATTCATGGACAATGAAGCGCTGGATCTGTTGCTGGCCCGCAATGTTCCAGTGGTACCAGCGTTGTATTTCGAATTGATGAGTGTGCAGCGTGGCCCCGAATTCGGTCTGCCCCCTAAAGTCATCGAGGGACACCAGGAAACACTTGATGGTGGAGCGGAAAGCGCGCGAATGATCCTCAAGGCTGGTGGCCGACTCGGTATGGGAGGCGATTACGGCTTCGCGTGGAATCCTCATGGGGACTATGCCAAGGAACTCTCGTTCTTTGTTAACTATGTCGGCTTTTCGCCCTTAGAGACCTTACGGTGCGCCACGCAAACGGGAGCTGAAATACTTGGCCGAGAAAATGAACTTGGCACTCTCGAAACCGGTAAACTTGGTGATGTCCTGATCGTTCAAGGCGATGTTGTGAAAAATATCAGCCTCTTGGAAGATCGAAATAATTTTATCGCTGTGGTTCAGGGAGGAATCATCAAGGCAGGAAAACTCTCCCGTCCACAATAGCAACTCACCGTAGTGGCGAGAGAGAAGCTTATAGTCCTGAGACTCATCGAAGTTGAGTTCTACATACATCGTTGACTCGCGCACCAACTCGCCCTCAATCAGCCGGCGGCATCACACCGAGCAGCTCAATTGGCTTTTTCGCTGATATCCCCCGGCATCCCGTCCATCGCAGCGCTCCCTTTCCTTCCTGAACTCAATGGAAGCGGTCCGGAATTCGGCACAAATCGAGACCATAACCGCACTGCGCCGCACACTTGTGTGCAGGAGAGTCCCACTTGGTGTGAGCAGGCTGACTCAATCGTTCAGCACACCCCGCCAAGAACTGTGGAAATTTCTTCCTTGCCAGCTTCAATTAAGCCATTCGATGAGGTTTTC
Organism: Pirellula sp.; assembly: GCA_032116775.1. Classification (GTDB taxonomy): domain Bacteria; phylum Planctomycetota; class Planctomycetia; order Pirellulales; family Pirellulaceae; genus JAFLCP01. Next base: position 6,075 of record JAUMAI010000135.1, read on the forward strand.
ACTCGAGTGGCACGCTAGATGCAGTTAAGTAGCTCCGCCGTGACAGACGCGAAGCTCTGAAGTAGCTGAGTGCTCGTTACGGTGTTGCGACCAGTTTCCGAAGTTTGGCAGAAGAAAGAGAAGTATATGATTCGAGAAAAAACCGGCGACATCCTCAACACGGAATGCAAAGCGATTGCTCACGGCGTAGCCCCCAATGATGATTTTCATTCGGGACTAGCATTGCAACTGCGCGAACAGTGGCCGGCGATGTATAAAGACTTTCGACACTATTGTCATGAACGTCATCCCAAAGAGGGAGAGTTATGGATGTGGTCGGGCGTTGGTGGCCATCGAATCATTTGTCTCTTCACACAAGAAGCGGCTTTTGGGCATGGTAAATCACCAGGGAGAGCTCACCTTGAACACGTAGGCCATTCGCTGAAAGCACTTCGGCAATTGATTGAGAAAGAGAAAATCGAAAGCGTCGCCTTGCCACGCTTGGCCACCGGTGTTGGAGGGCTTGACTGGAACGATGTCTACCCACTGATCAAGCAACACTTGGGAGATTTAAACGTCTTGATCGAAATCTACACCGTCTACAAAAGAGAGCCTGCTAACGCGTAAACAGATTCGCCTCTACACGACTCTTTCAGGCGAGGTCAGGGATATCGAATCCTCTCGGTATCCCTGACTCGCAAAGAAATCAGCCAGCGCCATCAGTTGATTTCCCAAACTGCTGCGATTCGCTTCAACTCAGCATCGACGTCAGTGCCTTGATAAAACGACCACCACCCCTTTATGCGACGCGTTTCGCCGGGTGGGCAGTCTGGAAATTGCGGATCTGCATGCAAGCATGGACAGGGGGCATTCCCCCAGGACCTCTGAATGGGCTGCCAACCCCAAATAAGCCAACGCTGCTTTGAAGCATCGTGACAGACCGCAAAAGGTGGTTGGAATATTTTGTTGTCATTGGTCTGCATTTCAAAACCGCTCATCCCTTTGAGCATGGCACACATCTGCACCCTGAGATCAGACAATGTCTGAGTTGTGCCATTGAAAAGCGTCATTTCGAGATCGATATGATCTGCGGCGGCTTGAGCAACCACTTCAAAGCGAATTCCGTTGGGCAACGTTCGTGAAATCTGCAAGCGATTAGGATCACTACGATTCCATTCTAGCGGAGCCAAACGCATGCCTTGTTTGGTCCAAATCGTATCGACATGGGTATGCGCTAAATAGGTGAGCCCAAGATTTGACCAAATTGCCTCTGGCACATCTAAGACGACATAGCTGCTCTTGTCCCAAGGCGCGAAGACACTAATCTTCGTTTCGCGCTGTGGATCAATAGCTCCATCCAGAAAACCAATTCGCGGATGCCGCCCACCGGGGTAGGGAAGCATCTTCAAGGAAGGTAAGTCTCGCTCTTCCGCGAGCTTATTCAGCTCGAATCGCTCGGCTGCCTTCTGAACCTCTTGAGGCGACAAACCAAGGATTTCAGCTGCCTCCTGCGGTGAAAACTGATGCTCAACCAGGATGTTCTTTAACCAATACTTTAGGTCTTCCTCGTCGCGCGCGGTTCTCGATTTCTTGACCACTTCGAGGTTGGCATAACCGACTGAAACAGGTAGCAGTTCATTTTGATATGCGTCAAAAATAGAAGTTAAGTTTCGATTCAGTTTTCCTTCAAAACATATCTCGTTATTCCAGACGACCTTAATTGGTTGATCTAAGTCTACGAGTTCATCGTTGAGACGTAAGGTAACGGCATCGATATCGCTACCATCTAGCCTTATTTCTTGGCCGACGACTTCCGCAGTTAACTTCGCTCCTCCGCGAGCCCGATCTGCAGAAACTTCTAACCAATAGAAAAATTGATGTGTTACATCATCCTGTTTCCAGACAATCTTCTTAGGCCATCTCTGTCGCTTAAATTGAGCCATCCATGGTACGCCTTCGGCATCGAGCCGATCCATCCAGTGACCTTTATCAGGATAGATCTTCACGAGATGGGGATAACCCTCTGGATCATTCATCTTTAATTCGCCAAGTCGCTTCTCCCATTGTTCAGCTATTTGATTGCGTTGATAAGCGGCATCACGTCCCCCCATGAACAAAGCGAAAGGAAGGTTTCTCAACCCCCATGGTTCGGTTTCATTCGGATGGCCCGCCATCATGCTTGCCGCGGCAAAGTGATCAGCCATACGTGGTGCAAGCTGATAAACGCCGTCGCCGCCGGCTGAATATCCCATCAAGTAAACGCGATCAGGATTCACATTTTCAAATAGCACAAAATCTTCTATCAAGCGAATGAACAAAGGATCGATATGTGCTTGATGCCATAGATTCCAGGTATCGGTTGGAGCGCGTGGGGCGACATACAAGCCCTCACTCGGCTCATAGAGTCGAATCTGATTCTTCCACTGTCCATCATTCACTTGCTTGGGGGCACCTCCACCACCATGCATCGATATATAAAGGCTTCGACCATCTGTGGGTGAATCGCCAAATGATCGATACTCAAACTTCATTTCATGGTTCTCAAAAACCAGAACCTTGTCGTCAAACTCTTTTTTTCGAGACTCTTTTGCCTCTTCTAGTTTTGCCGTTGCGATGATTTGATTCGCCTCGACTGCTTGTTGTTGGCTCAATGAGACAGTGCCAAGCTCGCGGATACTCTCATTGTTAAGCAGTTTCTCGGTAGACAACTTCTTCAAACGTGCGAGAACCATCATCCCCGCGTTGTCTTCAGGCTCGAAGGAGAAGGCTCGTTTTTGTAAGGCCTCTCCCAGCCCGATTCGCAACCAATCCCCCAAGCCACCCGCCATTAGTAGTGTCGCCAAAAACATAGTAGCGATCGCGCGTAAGCTTTCTTTAGATGAAAATAAGAGAGCTCGCTGCCAGCGAGAAATCTCGCGAGACTTCATAGACAATTCCTAGGATCAATGACTGAAAAAAGATGGCCAGCATTCCTGTTAGCGGGCATTCTGCCACCCGCCATCATACACACAAGAGCGGGCAAAAACCTTGGCTGATAGGATCTTACCAGAGAGGCTGGGCCAGAGAGTCTGGGCCAGAGAGGCTGGGCCAGAGAGGCTGGGCCAGAGAGTCTAGGTAAGTGAAATCGGTATCGCTAGAATTGCCCCATGGGGACTCGAAATGCGGGCGAAATGGGTAGCTAGCCCCCAACAAGAAGGTATTTTTTGCTAAATTTTAGGGATTTTTTACACCGTTTCGTGCACGCCGATCATTGTGCAGATTTTTTTGTGCGGAATGGTTGAAAATAGTTCAGGAAACGGCGATACCTACGCTCCTTCAAGGTGTTTCAGACGAGTAATGGACCGCTGGTCTGTCCAGACTTTTCTATTTGCAAATCGGAGATTGCTACAATGTCCCTCAAGTCTTGGTTGGCTGGGATTTTTGCGTCGGTGGTGTTGATTGCCTCCACGGCTGGTACGGTAACGGCACAGCCACCAGGCGGCGGTCGCGGTCCGGGAGGACCTGGCGGCATGCGCGGTGGAATGATGATGGGCGGCGGTGGTGGAGCAATGTCCATCTTGAATATGCTGCGAAATGAGAAAATTCAGGGAGAACTCAAAATCTCTGACGATGAAAAGGCAGCCCTAGAGAAAATCGGCGAAAAGTTACGCGAGCTTATGGCTCCTCCCGGAGGTGGTGGAGGCCCCGGCAACTTCCGTGATATGTCGGAAGAAGAACGCGAAAAGATGATGAAGGAAATGCAGGATCGGATGAAGAAGGCGAACGATGTCGTTCGAGAAGAAATCGAATCGATTCTTCCTCCAGATAAACTCAGCCGTTTGGTCGGCATCTTCATTCAGAACAACGGAATGCAGACCGTTTTGAGTAACCCAATGGTTACGGATGAACTGGAATTCACCGATGAGCAAAAAGAAAAGGTAACCAAGACCGGCACTGAAGTGATGGAAGAAATGCGAAATGCGATGGGAGAGTTGTTTGCCCCCGGAGCTGATCGCACGCAACTCCAAGCCAAGATGGAAGAGTTTCGCAAGAAATCAGATGAGAAGTTTGCCACAATCCTGACAGATAGCCAGAAGAAGAAACTGGACGAAATGAAAGGTGCTGAATTCAAACTGTCGCCGGAAGAAATGGGACGCGGAATGTTCGGTGGCGGTCGCGCTGGCCGAGGCGGGCCTGGCGGTGAGGGTGGCCCTGGCGGAGGTCGACAACGCGGTCAACGCCCAACTAGCGAAGGTGGCAACAACAACTAACAACTCGCCCTTGCCCTAATTGAGCAATCCCCTAAGGTGCCAGAATCCCCTCGATTCTGGCACCTTTTCTTTTTCCCAGCTTTGGGCAACCATGAAGGGGACTGGAGAAAATGAAATGTCGAATCATCCAGCGATTCTTGGCTCATGTCGTTTTAAACCATGACTTTGATAAACTTCTCCGTACAAAACCGTTTGTTAGTCGCTATTCTCTGTTTGGCTTTTCTGGTTGGAGGCTTGACGTTTTATGCCGGCATTGTGATCCCGGCAGCCTCTTCTCTGTGGGGTGCCAATGCCCAAGGATTTGTAACCAGACTCGTCACTTGGCGCTTTAACGCAATAGCCACGCCAGTATGGCTAATATGTCTCTGGTTGACTTGGCCGATTCATCTCCGGTACATACGCCTCGCCTTGATAGGCATGCTGATCATCCAAATTGGTTTGTGGCTGACACACTACTGGATGGACTCGCTCCTAGTCGCTGAATCTCAGGAAGTCCTGGATGAGTCACACTTCTATTTTCGACATCAAGTTTATCTTTGGCTGACGACCGGTCAGATCTTACTTGGGTGGTATTTGCTGTATCGTCTACTGCGCATAGTTCCAAAAATACTTCGATGAAATAGCTCGCTACTGTACAATTTAAACGCTGTACAATTTAAACGCAGGGAATCGACAGCGGGTAACCAGCCCGTAACGCTTCTTCAAAAGAAAGCCTTGAAGAGCCCTACCTTGGATTTTGTAAAGAGGAAATGCTTGTGGATTCGCAAGAGCAGTGGCAACGTTTTATCCAATTACGGCAATATGTAGACTTAACTGATGAAGATTGCCAGCGAATATTCGCCGCACATTCTGTGGTAGCCCCACACTTCCCCGCTCTGTGTGCTGACTTTTATGCTGAAATTCTGAGACATCCCAAGGCGGCTGCGGTAATCACGGGAGGAGAAACTCAAGTCAATCGCTTGAGGCAAACTCTACTGAGCTGGCTCAATGAGTTTTTTACTGGGCCGTATGATGTGGAGTATGTGCAGAAACATTGGCAGGTTGGCATACGTCATGTCCAAATCGGTCTCGATCAAAGTTACACACAAGTTGCCATGAGCCGGTTGCGCACTGGCATCTTACGGATCCTGTCCGAATCGACCGAAATTTCGAACGAGGCTTTGCTAGCCACAGAATTGGCTGTTGCAAAAATGATGGACCTCGATTTAGCCTTGATTCAACTAGCTTACGAGGCAGAATTAATCCGCAAGCAGCAACAGGCAGAAAGACTGGTAGCGATAGGTCAAATGGGAGGTGGAATTGCCCATGAACTGCGAAATCCCCTTAACGTTCTCCAAACCTCCCTTTATCTGCTTCAGCATTCGCAGAACATGGATTCTTCAAAACGAGACGCTCATCTGGAGCGAATGCTGAGACAAATCAAACTCGCCAATGGAACGATATCCGCATTATCTGAATTCACCCGTTTAGCGATTCCCAACAAGAAAATGGTCAATCTGCAGTCCTGGCTGGATGAGACGTTACGAGATAATTTTCCGGAGAAGCTCCATGATATTCGTCGAGAAAACCTTTCGCACGATTTATCGATTGCGATCGACGAGAATCAAATGGCAATCGCTTTGCGAAATCTAATTGCCAATGCATTAGAAGCTATGGGAGAAAAAGGAGAGGTGACTGTTCGAATCACCTGCGATACACCCTCGTTATCGAAAGAGAAGAAACTATTAATCGACGTTATCGATCAGGGCCCTGGTATTCCGGAAGACATTAAAGTCCGCCTAACAGAACCACTTTTCACGACCAAAACCCGAGGCCTGGGGCTTGGTTTGGCTTTAGTTCGCGCCATCGTAGAACGTCATGGAGGCACCTTAAAAATCCACACTACCTCGCCTGAGGGATCTGTGTTTAGAATGGAGCTTCCTTTATCCAACGAATAATAGGCATGTAATAGGCATGATTCTTTAATTTATTGCTTTGCGTTTGCGCAACAGCGCGTTATCCTCGAATCTTCGATCCTACTGCTCTCTGAAAACATTTTACCTGCTGTTCGAGGCTGTATTGTTGAGAAAGAAGGTAGAACTATGCCGTCTGCGATCATAAACGCTCCTCACTTATCTAAGAAAACAAACAAGCCTCTTAGAATTATTGCGGTCGACGATGAAGAGGATGCGTTGGCCAATCTGCGTGATGTCTTGCAATTGCTTGGACATGAAGTCGATATCGCCTGTAACAGCCGAGATGCCCTTCGCTTAGCCAAAGAAAAAAACTATGACGTGGCTTTGCTCGATTTTCGCATGCCAGAAATGAATGGCATCGATCTTGCCAAGCAGATCAAAAAGATCTGTCCCTGCATCACGATGATGCTTATTACGGCCTACCTCAATGCCGAACAAGAAAGCGGTGCCTCAGATGAAAGACAGTTTCGCAAAGTTCTGAGCAAACCATTAGACATAAATCGCTTGGCTTCTATACTCGGCGAAGTTAGAGGAGAAATCTCGGTGTTGATCGTCGATGACGATCGTGACTTATGTTCGAACTTACGAGAAGCCTACGAACATGCTGGTTACCGTGTTTGCTTGGCGCACGATTACCAAGAAGCCGAGAAAATGATCGAGCTTTCGGGATTCAATATTGCAATCATCGATTTCCGTTTGCCCGGTGGAAACGGTAGCGAATTGGCTAATCGTATCCGTAGAGATACTCCCGAGAAACCTGTGATTATTATGACCGGCTTCCGCAACGAATTATCGGACGCTAACCCGGTGAACTTATCCACAGTCTGCTTTAAACCATTCGACATTGCCAAGCTTCTGGAAACGACTCGTGATGTCCAAAGTAGTGCCGATAGTGGAACACATTGATGAACGATACGACGTGCCTCCAGGTGCTTCTAGTAGAAGATGATGCAGACACACGTGCCAACCTTTGTGACCTTTTGGAATTAGATGGTCACAAAACGATTGAATACTCATCTTTACGCGACGCCCTAGATAACTGTCCATGGGAACGCATCGATGCCGTCATTCTAGATCGTCGTCTGCCAGATGGCGATGCAGGCCAATTACTACCTTTAGTCAAGGCAAAAGCGGTAGATCTTCCGATCGTGGTGGTGACCGGCTATCCAGACGTTGATAGCGCCATCGTTGCTCTGCGCCAAGGCGCCTACGACTATCTCCTCAAACCCATCAGCCCGGATGCGTTGCGAGCGTCGCTACGCCGTATCGCTGAAAGACGGGACACAATTCAGGAATTAAGACAACAACGGGACTTGGCGGAAGGGCTTATTGAGACCGCACAAGCGATTGTCTTGGTATTAGACCTAGATGGTGGGATCGTTCGCGGCAATGGTTTTCTGAAGGAACTGGTTGGGGTCAATGAATCTCAACTGCGTGGAAAAGAATGGTTGCAGCACCTGATTCCATCGGCCGATCAACATCGTTTCGAAAAGATGATCAGTAGCATTCTCCAAGGGACTGTGATTCGAGATCAGGCCTCTCGACTTAAAACCGCCAATAGTAACGAACGGCTGATAAGTTGGTCGGGTAAACAACTCGATGGTAACCAAGAGGTCCGCGGGGTGTTGCTAGTCGGACATGACGTTACTGAACTGAATCATGCTCAACATCGCATGGTACAGAGCGAGCGTTTAGCGGCGATCGGACAAATGATCACCGGACTAGCTCACGAAAGCCGCAATGCATTCCAACGCAGTCAAGCTTGTTTGGAGATGCTGGCTCTAGAAGTACAGGATCGCGAAGCGGCAATCGACTTAATTCAACGAATTCAACGCGCTCAAGATCATCTACACCATCTTTACGAAGAAGTTCGCTTCTATGCCGCTCCGATTCGCTTAGAAAGATCGATGTGTCGCATCGAAAATATTTGGCGAGAAACTTGGCGCAATCTGGAACCTATCTGGAAGAAAAAGGGAATACACTTAAACGAAACATCCAGCTTGTCAGACATTGCTATCCCTGTGGATTCCCATGCACTCGAACGTGTGTTCCGCAATTTATTTGAAAACGCTATCGCCGCTTCCGCTGCCAACACTTCGGTTGAAATCTCCGCTCAAAAGTGTTTGGTGGGTGACAAGCAAGGAGTTGAAATTCGCATTCTTGATCATGGCCATGGGCTCGACCGATCAGTTCGCGAACGGGTGTTCGAACCTTTCTTTACCACTCGCACCCAAGGGACTGGCTTAGGTTTGCCAATTACGAAGCGTCTGATAGAAGCCCACGGCGGAACAATTGAATTCGGTTGGCCAGAATCGGGAGCGGAAGCCATCCTTCGGTTGCCAATGTCGCAAGAGACTCATCCGCTGCTATTACCGAACTAATGGTTGTAGAGCCTAACCACGACCAACCGCCCACGTGCCGTATCGCACACCCGTGCGTCTATTACCGCACAGTCTTTTGCTCGCAAATGTGCTCCGACTTGAATTGAATTGCCAGGAATGCCCGTGCGATATCAGTGCAAGCCGGCCTTACGTCTTGGCACGACAATTGCATTCAATGAGATTCGTCGATTGCACATTTGGAGTCGGTGCGATCCGTAGCGGTTAAAGCAACTGGTTATGGAGGGGCTCCAAATGAGATGAATTTCAAGATTTTGAGGGGATCTTCCGTTGCCGATCAACTCCGTTGTCGGGTGGCGAAGGATCTAGCGGGAGTTATCCGTGATGCGTTTGCAACGGATCCTATGTCCAGTTGATTTTTCCGAATGCAGCCTGCGCGCATTCGAATTTGCTGCCGAACTCGCTTCGCGATGTCGTGCGGCTCTCGAAGTAGTGCACGTTTGGCAACCGAGCGGGCGTGGCGTTGCGTACCAAGGTCCAATGTCGGCTGTCGTAGGGGAAGAAGCTGAAATAGGAAGAGCTCTAGAAAAACTTTATCCCTCCAAGCGAGATGTTGCTTGTCAGCACCATTTACTGGTGGGTGAACCGGTTGAAGAGATTATTCAATTAGCGACCGAGCGCCAGATCGATTTGATTGTTATAGGGACGCATGGACGCACTGGTCTATCGCGTTGGATCTTGGGATCCGTTGCAGAAACCATTCTGCACACAGCCCCTTGTCCTGTTTTAACTTGCAAACTTTTACCTCGAACAGAACTTAGTCATACCCCGAGTCCCAATATCAGTTTTGCAACCTGAGTTGCAAGTATCTTGGCGACTAACCTGAATCGCGACACAATAGCCGATCCCATAACTTTTTTAGCACTGCCTTGCCATGAATCTACCCGCCCAAGAATTACAACTGCTCATCGTTGACGACGAAACGGATTTCCGTGAAACCGCTGTAAGCTACTTCAAGAGACAGAATTATCGTGTGCAATCTGCCGCCAGCGCAGAAGATGCTTTACAAACTCTGCGCAATTCGACTTTTGATGTTGCGGTTATCGATCTACATATGCCTGGCATGAACGGCTTGGACCTGCTCGAGCGACTTCGCGAGGAAGATCCTCAATTGCAAGTGGTCATGCTCACCGGAGGCGCTTCGGTCGAGTCAGCAGTCGAAGCCATGAAGCGCGGAGCCGCAGACTACCTCAGCAAGCCGATTCGCTTAGCAGAACTCGATGTGTTGATTCAGAAAGCCTACCAAGCAGGCCAAGTCCAGCGTGAAAATGCGCAACTCCGACAAGCGCTTCGTCGAACTGTTCCAACCTCAAGGTTGATTGGTAAATCCGCGGCCATGGAACAGGTTAATCGCTTAATTGGTCGGACAGCTAATTCCGATAAACCCATTCTCATTGAAGGCGAAAGTGGAACGGGTAAAGAACTCGTGGCTCGGGCCATCCATCAAGCCAGTTCACTGGCGGACAAACCCTTAGTCGTTATCAATTGTGCTGCACTTCCGGAAACTCTACTAGAAAGTGAATTATTCGGTCACGAGAAGGGAGCCTTTACGGGTGCTATTGCGGCCAAGCCAGGGTTGTTTGAAATAGCCGATGGCGGCACTTTATTTATCGATGAGTTCGGCGAATTGGCTGGTTCATTGCAGGCCAAACTGCTGAGAGTTTTAGAAGATGGCGTTATACGACGTATCGGTTCTGTGAAGGAACGTCGCGTGCGAGCTCGAATATTAGCAGCCACCAATCGCAATCTTGCCGAGGAAGTTCGCGCGGGTCGCTTTCGCGAAGACCTCTACTATCGCGTTAACATTCTCACAATTCATCTGCCTCCCCTAAGAGAACGGACAGGCGATGTCCCGCTCTTGACGGAAGCTTTTTTAGCCAATCAATGGAAACTGGAACCAGGTGTTTTAGAGGTGCTAGAGAATTACAGTTGGCCCGGAAATGTTCGCCAACTTCTCAACGCTTTAGAACGCGCTAAAATTCTAGCCGATGACGAGTATATTCGCTTGGCGAACCTCCCACCGGAAATCCATAACAGTCATAAAGCTCCCATCAGCATTAAAACGGGCAACCAGGTCGACTTAGAAACCCTCAATCGGATGCACGTCATTGAAGTCCTCAATCAATACCAGGGCAACAAGGCCAGAACCGCTCGTGCTTTGGGTATTGGACGCAGATCTTTGTATCGTTTACTTGAAAAATATGGCCTGCACACCGCCGAATTGGGGGGCGAGGGTTCTGCAGAAGTAGAACATGCCACCCACGACAGCGGCGACTGATTGAGTTAGACTGACGGAAGCAATCAGTGCTTCCGTTCGTTCGTCATTCAATCAATGCGGTGCTGCGTATGCGGGTTGGGCTCTTTATCCCTTGTTACATCGACCAATTCTATCCCGATGTAGGGTTGGCAACGGTGGAAGTCCTTGAGAAGGCGGGGGTTTCTGTGGAATACCCCGAGGGACAGACCTGCTGTGGTCAACCGATGACCAACACTGGTTGTGTCGACTCGGCGACTCCGCTGGCGAAGCGATTCGTCGAGATTTTTGCGGACTTCGACTACGTCGTATGTCCTTCCGGCAGTTGCACTTCCATGGTTCGTCACCATTACCATGATCTGTTGCATGATGATCCTGGGTATCAGAAGGTCCAGAAGTCTAGTTTCGAACTGTGTGAATTCCTGCACGATGTTCTCGGTTTAAGGAGTTGGGAGGGGGAGTTCCCCTACCGAGTCGGCATGCACCAAAGTTGCCACGGCCTCAGAGAGTTGCGGCTGGAAGGCTGTTCGGAGGAGATGCGGCTTCGGCCCGGTAAGGTCAAGAGCTTTTTGCAGAGCCTCCGCGGAATTGAATTGACCCAACTCACCCGCCCTGATGAATGCTGCGGATTTGGTGGTACGTTCGCGGTGGCCCAAGAAGCCATTTCGGTCATGATGGGCGAAGATCGATTGGCAGATCATCGCCAGGCCGGAACCGATGTATTAACGGCGACCGACATGAGCTGCCTGATGCATCTCGAAGGATTGATTCGCCGCCAGAAAATGCCCTTGGCGGTGATGCATATCGCCGAGATACTCGCAGGTAGAAAACCGAGGCAACCCTTCGCACCAGCGGCCATTTCCACTTCGCGTTAGGCTTATACCCGAGACAACCTAGTAGGACGTTACCCAAAATTATGAACGCTCCCCTGCACAAGGAACATGCCGAGTTAGCCACCGAGTTTGTGCGGAATCGTGATCGTGCTAAATGGCATGACAGTTCGCTATGGTTTGTCCGTCAGAAACGAGACCGTCAGACTCATTCTATTCCGGAATGGGAACAACTTCGCGATCTCGCTTCCACTATCAAACGCCATACATTGGCGCGTCTTCCGGAGTACCTCGAAGAGTTCGAGCGCAACGCGACACGGCTTGGTGCGGTCGTCCATTGGGCCAGAGATGCCGAAGAGCACAATCGTATCGTCCTGCAAATTTTGCAGGAGCATGGGGCAAAACGCATTGTAAAAAGCAAATCCATGCTAACAGAGGAATGCCACCTCAATCCCTACCTTGAGCGCAATGGGGTGGAAGTAGTCGACACGGACTTGGGTGAATGGATAGTTCAACTACGCAATGAACCACCCAGCCATATTGTGATGCCAGCGATCCATATCAAGAAACAAGAGATCAGCGAACTGTTTCACGACAAGCTCGGGACAGAAGAGGGTAATAACGACCCAACTTACTTGGCCCGTGAAGCGAGATATCATCTACGGCAGAAATTTGTTCAAGCCGATGCGGGAATTACGGGTGTTAACTTCGCGATCGCTGGGAGCGGCGGGATCGTGGTGTGTACGAACGAAGGAAACGCCGACTTGGGTGTTTCTCTCCCCAAGCTACACATTGCGTGTATGGGAATTGAGAAACTTATCCCTCGCCCAGAAGATCTTTCTGTATTTACACGTTTACTTGGTCGCTCAGCGACCGGACAACCAATTACGGCTTACACATCTCATTTTCATGGACCGCGTCCCGGCTGCTCGTTGCACATTGTATTGGTTGACAACGGTAGGTCTCGTATTCGAGCTAGCGAAGATTTTCACCGATCCCTGAACTGTATTCGCTGTGGCGCCTGCATGAATACTTGCCCCGTGTATCGCCGTAGTGGAGGGCATAGCTACAACAACACCGTTCCCGGTCCGATCGGCAGCATTCTGGCCCCGAATCAAGATCCTAAAAGCCACGGCGACCTTCCTTTTGCATGCACCTTGTGTGGTTCATGCACGGATGTGTGCCCGGTTAAAATAGACATTCATCATCAATTGCTGACTTGGCGACGCGACTTAGCACTCAAGAAAATCGTTCCTTGGACCAAACGTTTTTCCATGAAGATGGCCAGTGCAGTACTCAAACGACCCTGGCTGTATGCACTCGGCGGAAAGATAGCCAGAACATCTTTACGATTCATGCCGCGTTGGATGATCTACAACAGCCTTAATCCGTGGGGTAAGCAACGCGACTTGCCACCAGCCCCCGCGCACAGTTTCAGAGAGCAATTCAAGAAACGGAAGAAGCCATAGTGGCTTCACGAACTCTGCGTAAGCGTCTCGCTTACAGCCTTAGCAATTCATCATTCGCTCAATAACACCAAACTGAACCAAGTTGTTATGAAATCAGCTCGTGACGAGATCTTAGGAAACCTTCGCCGCCAAATACCGCTCGAGACTTACACATTACCGGAAGTCATCGAAGGAAATTGGATTCGCTACGAAAATCCTATCGAGCAGTTCGCAAGTTTGGTCCGCGGAGTGGGAGGTAGTTGCGAGAGCGTCGCCAGCATCGAAAATGTGCTCGAGCGTCTTCAGCAGTACAGCGAGTATCAAAAAGCTCAGCGCATTTATTCGCAGGTACCTGGGATTCAAAGTCACTTTGATCTCGATTCCGTTGAGACTCCGCAAGAGCTGGAGGACCTTGATTTTGTGGTCTATCCCGGACAATTTGCCATTGCCGAAAATGGAGCTGTGTGGGTGACCGATCAAGGCCTGAAGCATCGAGTGATCTTTTTCATCACGCAGCACTTGGTCTTAGTCGTCCCCAAGAACAACTTGTTACATAATATGCATGAAGCATACGCGCGAATCGGTTTCCGTGACCCGAGCTTTGGACTGTTTATTTCCGGTCCCTCCAAAACGGCAGACATCGAACAGTCGCTGGTGATCGGGGCCCATGGATGTCGTTCCATGCAGGTTTATCTGATCGACTGAACCGACTGAAGCGACTGAGTCAAACGCCTGAAA
>JAUMAI010000136.1:0-6337 GCA_032116775.1 Pirellula sp.
AACAGGCAAGAATCTTCTAGACAATGAATTTCAAGTTTTTGCGATCGGCGAACGTGATGAGGGTGGCACTGATGGTATTCGCGAACGTCTTCGAACTCTGCAATCTCTTCTGCTTTCCGAGCCAGAAGATTTAGGTATGTCTGTGATATGCATCGTAGATGATGACCTTGAAGGACGAAAAGCTTTTGCGGATTTACGGAGAAAATTCCAGCCTTGGCGAGACTTGTTTAAGCTTCAAAGAGTGTTTCCAAGAACACCACTTTCTCGGAGTCCCGAGCATTTCGAGGGGGAGTGGAAAAAGGCGAACTCAATTTGGCAGGACCTAGATTGCGACATAGAGGACTTGTTATCAGATGACCTCGTGGATTATTTCATTGCCGATAATCCACGTTGTTTAAAAGCAGATGTTGAGGCGAGGGGTGAGCGATACCATCGTAAGTTTCATGGACATGAGAAGCCAAAGCTAGTTCGCTTTGTTGAGGGTAATTCGACTCTTGCCGATCTTCACCACGTAGTTGAACTAATGAAAAGTCTTCGATGGTTACTTCGCCTAGAAGTTGATGGAACCTAACAATCAGGTAACGTACCCAAAATGATTTTCGATAGCATTGCCATTCGGTCTGACTTAATTGAGACTCTTAAGCTTGATCTTGTCGGCCCATCAAACGATCACACCTTTGCTCGTGAACTGTTACCTGAGACACCGACACGCTGGTATCTCACAGGATTTCTCGTTCCGACTACAGCGCCGCTCGAGCAGAAGTTTGATGAATCGTCAGTTGAAGAAATTGACTCGGGTGACTCAGGTGGTGCTGACGACGATACCCAACCAGACAAGCCGGCAGCAAAACGTAACTACCGCGCAAGTTCAATGGGCTTGAGCGTTCTTGTCCCGAAGGAGTGCACGGAGCTCAATGCGGCGGTTGAATGGGGCGAGTACCTTTACGAAGGCCCAGGAGGAGAGACGGAAGGTGTCGCTGAACCATTGTCGACTGTGGCTGCGAAGCAAGAAAATGCCCAAGCTGAGGGATCGGATTCCACGGACGAAAAGGCTCGGAAACGCCCATGTTGGCGAAGGTCACCTCTCGCCAGAGACGTTCTCATTCCGCTTCCCAAAGCAGGGAGCCAGCCAGTCAGGATTCCGGTGCCGAATAGCGGTGGATTGCTTATTCTGGTCAACGTCCGAAACGTAGATACGAACGGCTTGGAACAAGGCACTAAAGCGGTGTCTGTATTTTTGGTTAATGGCCGAATACCTGATGAGCTTCATTCCTATCGGTCTTTTATCTTTCAAGTAAAAGTGCGTTTGAAATGTGATCACTGCTTTGTGCCACGTCCAGATCCCCGCAATTGGACAGAACAGGACGAGTGGGATCAGCGCGTAAACGAACTGCACTACGCGGATTGCTACGAATTCGCAGTCGGACATGGCGTATCCGTTAGACCTGCGGCAGTCGACGGTGATCGCTGCTCTGAAGTCGAGACAACTTGGCTTCCTCAGGCAGAAGTAAATCGCGTTGAGCCTCAAGAGGAAACGCAATTGCCAGGTCTTGTGCTTGGGATGGAAGACTTATCGGAGTTGGCTGATGGTAATGCGTTCAAGTCGAGTCTGGAGCCAATGGTTCGACATTATCGAACCTGGATTGCAGCTCAAGCTAAGAAGTTCGGCAGTTTGCCTCCGTCGAGGCTTGCAACCGCGAAAGATATGCTTGCAGATGCCGAAATCGCAGCGTCCAGAATAGAGGCGGGAATCGAACTTCTCGCGGATAACGCATTAGCACGCGATGCGTTTTGCACTGCGAACCGAGCAATGGCTCGCGCCGCACGCCAGCGATTCTGGGTAATGGGTGGAAAAGTAAAGCGACCTTCCGACATGGCGGCTCCTAAATGGCGGCCATTTCAGTTGGCCTACATTTTAATGACCATTCGTGGCATCGTTGAGCCCAAACACCAAGAACGCGAAGCTGTGGATTTGCTGTTCTTTCCAACCGGCGGTGGTAAAACCGAGGCTTATCTTGGATTGGCGGCTTTCACGATTGTATTGCGACGGCTGCGAAATCTTGGTGTTCGCAGCGCTGGCATGACGGTGTTAATGCGTTACACGCTTCGACTACTCACACTGGATCAGTTAAGTCGTGCCGCTGGACTTGTTTGTGCATTGGAACTTGAACGAAAGCGGCCCGATGGCAAGCGACTCGGCGAGCTACCCTTTCATATTGGGCTGTGGGTCGGTCAGGCAGCGACGCCTAATCGTATGGGAGGACAAGGCCAGAAAGATCCGGAATGTCGAACCGCATACTGTAAAACGATGCGGTACAAGAAGAATAGCAAAGGAAATCCATCACCTATTCCGATTGAGGAATGCCCGTGGTGTGGCACGAAATTCGATGGCAATTCTTTTAACGTTGAGCCAAATCTCAAGCAGCCTCTAGATCTATGGGTCCATTGCATAGATGAGGGATGCGACTTCTACGGTGACCAGCCACTTCCGATCATTGGGGTAGATGAGCCGATTTATCGCCGACTGCCTTGCTTCATAATTGCGACGGTCGATAAGTTCGCAGCACTGCCTTGGACCGGCGAAACCGGGATGCTTTTCGGCAAAGCGGAACGCTATGACCAGTTTGGCTTTTATGGACCGTGCAGCAAGAATGGCCAGCCAATTCCTGACGGCGCGCTTCCTCCACCCGAACTTATCATCCAAGACGAACTTCATCTCATCTCTGGACCGCTCGGCACAATTGCAGGGCTCTACGAGACCGCAATCGATTCGCTGGCCACGGTTGTTGATGGTGGTGCTAGGATTCGTCCGAAGATTGTCGCCAGCACGGCAACAGTGCGACGCGCAGATACGCAAATCAATGCATTGTTCGGTAGGTCGTCCGTTCGCGTATTTCCACCTCCGGGCCCAGACCGCCGTGATTCGTTCTTCGCCCAAACAGTCGACACTTCAACCAGCCCGGCTCGGCTATATGTGGGAATTGCAGCGCAGGGAACAAGTCTAAAGCGAGTACTGCTTCGTACGTCGCTTGCAATTCTTAGTGCCGCTTACAACGCCTGGGCAAAGGCCGGCGGAAAGGCATTGCAGCCGAATCCGGCAGATCCGTATATGACGTTGCTTGGTTACTTTAATTCGCTCCGCGAGTTAGGCGGCAGCCGACGAATTGTTGAAGACGAAGTACGCACTCAGCTTTCTGAGTATGGTAAGCGACGTAGGCTCGATCCAGCAGATGCGTTGTTCAGAGATCGGTACATCGACTTTGAAGTTCTCGAGCTCACCTCACGCGTAAGTACCAGCGCTGTGGCAGATGCAAAACGGCGATTGGCAATTCCTTCGGGTGCGGACGAGGATGTCGATGTAGCGTTGGCGACAAACATGATCTCGGTGGGTTTGGATATTGTTAGGCTCGGATTGATGGTTGTGCTAGGTCAACCCAAAACTAGCTCTGAATATATCCAGGCGACCAGCCGCGTTGGGCGAGATGTAAAACGGCCCGGCTTGGTTCTGACGCTTCTAAATGTTCACAAGCCAAGAGACAGGTCGCATTATGAGCGTTTCGGCGTTTACCATACATCTTTTTATCGAAGTGTGGAAGCGACGAGCGTAACACCGTTTTCACCACGAGCATTGGATCGTGCCTTGGCAGCAGCATTAGTTGCGCTGGTTCGCCAAAGCCGACCAGACATGACCCCCGCAAAAGGCGCTGCTCATATTAGAAACATTCGTTCGGAGCTTGACAAATTCGCAATGGAGTTTGGTCAACGAGCTAGCGAGCATAACAAAGAACTGAGTGCGGCAGAGAAAAGCGACCTCCTTCAGCATGTGAAAGACATCTGCGAGCGATTGCTCGACGACTGGCTCAAGATCGCCCAGAAAGCGCACCAAGAAGGATCTGCCATTCAGTATCAGATCGAGGAATCGTCGCCACCGCGTCGCCTGCTTTATGAGTTCCTTCATCCTGAAATTGCCAATCTCCATGATTACCAGCAAAAGTTTCGGGCAAATCGCTCGATGCGGGATGTAGAGCCAAGTGTTGAAGTGTTCGTGAAGAATTTGAATGATTGGGAGGATAAGTAATGAGTAAACCACAAATTAGGAGCAGCCAAATCTTAACGGGTTATGGTCCTGGCTCGATGGTAGATCTTCCCGATGATTCCGTCATCGTCGCAGGACTTGATACCTGGCGTTACAGCCGCAAGCATCCACTGCCGATCGTTGAAGAGCCGAGGCTCGTTCGTAAACTGGAACTCATACCCACCATCGGCGCTGGGATCTCTCTTCGCAAGCCGCCGCCAGCGATTGAAGAGGACGGGTTTACTCCTGATGTTGGAGCTTATCGATTTCCAGAATGGGTTGTTTCGCAACGAACGCAACGATCGCCTCAAGGCTTTGTCTATCGTCGGCTTATACATCGTCGCGATCTTTCCAAGGGAAAGTTGAAAGAAGAGGACGGGAAGTCGTACTCTGTTGTCCCAATTCGCTTTGTTCGCGCTTGCCCGCGTGGGCATGTTGGCGATATTGACTGGAATGCGTTTGTTCATGGCCACGACTCGGGCTGCATGGGAAGAGAGCTCTACATCGAGGATCGAGGAACCACTGGTGACCTCGATGCGGTTTGGATTCGATGCGCCTGCGGCCAAGCTCGCGCAATGAGTCAAGCAGCACGTATTGCTCTTGGGACTCTCGGGAATTGCGAAGGGCGTCGCCCCTGGCTTGGTCCAGGCAATCGCGAACCGTGCGGGCTTCCGAATAGACTCCTAATTCGCAATGCGAGTAACGCTTACTTTTCTCAGACGATGTCGGTCATTTCCATACCGAGCTCCGGCGCTGACATCGATGAAGTCGTTCAAGGACTTTGGGAGTCATACTTTGCAACCGTGCAATCCGATTCAGAGCTCGATTTTGTTTTGAAGATGGGGCCCGTCAAGCAGCAATTGACTGGTTACTCTTCGCAGGAAATCAAGGATAGCGTAAAGCGAATTCGGGATTCGTCCGACGATCTCAGACCTGTGAAGGAGGTGGAATTTGAAGCTTTCTCGAAATCGAAAGTAGAGCAATCCACGGACCGACCCAACGGAGACTTCTTCGCGAGAGAGTTGCCACGTGCCAAATGGGACGCGCCGTGGATGAAGCATGTTGATCGCATCGTCTTAGTTCACCGGCTGCGCGAAGTGGTCGCACAGATCGGCTTCACAAGATTTGAATCGGTGGGAACTGACGTGGACGGCGAATTGGAGGTCGGCGTCACCCCGGCTCCGCTTTCAATGGAGATCAACTGGCTGCCAGCAGTTGAGAATCGGGGCGAAGGTGTATTCCTTCAGTTCAATGCCGATGCGATCAACAAATGGTTGGATTCGGAGCAAGTGAGAGCTAGGGATGCAGAGCTCCAGCAAGGATTTAAGTACTGGCTTGATGAGCACGACAAAAGTCACAGAAACTACTTTGGCATTCCGTATTACATGCTGCATTCGTTCTCGCACATGCTGCTGACGGCTATTTCGATGGAATGTGGCTATCCACCGTCGTCACTTAAGGAGAGGATCTATTCGCGATTCTCCGATGGACAATATGGAATTTTAATTTACACAGGTTCGCCGGATGCTGAGGGGACATTGGGTGGATTGGTAGAAGCGGGGCGACGCATCTCAACGCACTTTCGCAATGCACTCGAGTTTGGACGCCTCTGTTCCAACGATCCGGTCTGTTCTTTTCACCGTCCCTCGGAGCATGATCATCAACCCCTGCATGGCAGTGCGTGTCATGGTTGCTTGTTGATCGCTGAGACATCTTGTGAGCAGCGAAACGACTTTCTCGACCGGAGTCTTGTTGTTCCAACCGTTGAAGGCTTGGGAGCGGAATTCTTCAAAGATGAGTGACGATCTGCGATTTTTAGCGGACCACTCGTTGGTTCAGTTGAAAGACCTACTCGGTCTGCTCCGAGCAGGAAGTACTCTCGCATTTAATGTGCATACCTTACAGCAACCATTCGGGATTTCTGAAGGAGTTGTTGTTGCAGATGCGCTCCGGGAATTGGGGGTACAGGGATGGACAACTCGACAACTTGCTGCCACGGTCGCTGCAATCATCTCAGCTCGTGAGCTGCAGAGTCGGTTTTCATATGACTTGGTTCTTTCAGGCCCAGAAGTGCCCGGCATTCCGACTCGAAGTACGCACGCAGTTCTTCATGCGATCATCGCTGAAGCTGAAAGCGAGGTGGTGCTGGTTGGTTATGTAATTTACAACGCAACTGCATTGCTTCTGCCCCTCGCTTCGAAGATGCAATCTAATCCTTCGCTCGATGTTTGGTGCTGCCTTGACATCAAGCGGCGCAAAAAC
>JAUMAI010000136.1:6347-8513 GCA_032116775.1 Pirellula sp.
GGTTTAAGAACGAGTTCGAAAATGATCTCTGGCCCTGGAATCCAAAGCCTCGAGTTTACTATGATCCTCGCTCCCTTGCTGATTGGGGTGCGACCCGATCCAGTCTGCATGCAAAATGCGTGATCATTGATCGTAAAGTTGCATTCGTAACATCGGCAAACTTTACGGATGCTGCACAGCATCGCAATATTGAAGCTGGTGTTTTAACACGAGACCCAAGGTTTGCGTCCAAGCTTCATTCCTATTTCGACGGCCTTCGAAACGAGGGTCTTATTCAGTTGCTGCCGAGTTAGCTTCGCTTCACAGAATCGATCTTACAACATGCCTTCATCAATTGGATCGCAGCAAGGACAACACTTCAACTGCTCATGGTCGGTACTATCTGGGTACTGCTAACAATTCTTTTTGAGATCACCTTGGGACGTTTGGTCCTTGATCTATCTTGGGATCGAATCACAGAGGACTATGACATCACCCGTGGTGGCTTCCTGGGATTCGGACTGCTGTTCATGGCAGTATCGCCGCTTCTGGCGACGAGGTTCAGAAGAACAGTACCACTGACCAATTCATCGCCGTGATTTACAAGTGCGGGACGATTACGTGATCTCACTCAAAGCGGTCGTGACAATCACTGTCGGCAGTTTTGTGACATATGTCACAAATCGGCAATCAACTGGGTCAGCAACCGCCACACGTCGTCGATCGAGAGCTGCTCAACCGGGGAGTAAAGATATCGGACAAAATACACAGGACCACGCTCACATTAGCGCGCCGACTAGATTCCCGAGGATGACGAAGTACACGCCACCAAGATTGCGATTTTGCTGCACTCCAATCGACTGGTGGCGAAAGCGAAACTGGAGCAATGCTCTGCGGATCGCATCAGCCAGCTTCTCGCGGTTCAGCGAATTTTCCCACCGTTTCTACATATTCTGCATACGGCTTGAGTCATCCATCAAATCGGCTCCTCGACCAAAGCGAGAAATTGATCAAAGTCGCCGCACTCCAGGAGTATTAATGGGAAGGCGCTTAGGACCTTTTGCACTCGTTCTTCCAGTCTTTGCAAGGTTAGGTCACGCCCCAGTCGTCCGATGGTGTCCCTGACCCTTCGAAAGTGCACTGCATTAACGTAGAAATTGATTTTGCTCGGATAGGGCAGGAAAACCTGAACTCGGTCGGGTGGCGGGATAACAATCGCTTTGTCTGCAAAAAGGAATTTTACCGCTCGTAGTCGATGGTGACCTTCAATCAAATATCCGCAAACACGCGACTCAAGGTCACGTCCGATCCACGCAGAATTCCTCTCCATTTCATTGGCGAGATATTTGATGTGGTAGGCATTCTTTGCCTGGTCATGGCAAGGCACTCCCTGGGCCCGATCCTCCCAGTGCTCGTCCGGCCATTTAAGGTAGTCGTTCTGCCAACCCTCAAATGGTATCGCCATCCGGATCTGTTCATCACTTATCGCGAGTTTTCCACCTGGCTCGCAGTAGCTTTTCAGGTCTTCAAACCAATAGCTTACGATGCTCATCAAATTCAACTGCAACTTTCTGTCCAGTAGCTCAGTACTATTAACCAGACGCCTCGGGTATTTGATTGGCTCATCACAGGATCTGCGTGTTGTGCCGACGATGATGGTTTGCGTTTCCAAGGCAGTGTTTCCAGTTTGACATCACTGGGTTCTTTTCTCCCACCGGACACACTAAGTGTAGGGTTTCTTGGTGCCGGAGACATTGAGTTAAATTCACGTCGGATTGTCCAAGCTCCGCAGTTGAACTTGGAAGCCAAGTCGCTACGGCTTCGGTGACGTTTGGGTGACCCGTGTGAGTGCTTGTCGTTGCCTCCCAGACCAACACCCACCGGCCTCCTTAATTCGCTTATTGACAATAAATCAAAGTTTTTTCAATTTTCGTCTCGCGGCGCGATACACAAGACCGCTTTTTTGCTACGATTTGTCTATACGACGGCGTGGATGGAACCTCGGCGTAACTGAACGGACAGTTGAGAGTTAATCACACAAGTGGTTTTTACCAATGAATCATGAGAATTTCGGATCGTTCTTGAGGCAGTATCGAGAGAAAGTGGGGTATGGTCTTCGATCGTTCGCGGAAGCGATCGGGAAAAGTCCGGCCATGATTTCCGCGATTGAGTTAGGGAATCGGTCTA
>JAUMAI010000137.1:0-2354 GCA_032116775.1 Pirellula sp.
GCAGGCAGTGTTGCCGTTGGCAAGAGCACGTTTGCCCGAATTTTGCAGGCATTGTTAGCTCGATGGCCAGAACACCCACGTGTTGATCTCATCACTACTGATGGCTTTCTCTTTCCAAACCAAGTGCTGGAAGACCGCGGCATTATGAATCGCAAAGGCTTCCCCGAGAGCTACGACACGAAGGCTCTCTTAACTTTTTTGCGTGACCTCAAGAGCGGCGCACCCACTGCAGAAGCACCCGTGTACAGCCATGTTGTCTACGACATTGTTGATGGTGAAGAAGTCATTGTGCAGCAGCCTGACATTCTGATTTTGGAAGGTCTCAATGTGTTGCAGGTTGGCAGTGAGGCAAACGAGTTTGTCTCTGACTATTTCGACTTTTCCATTTACATTGACGCCGAAGAAGACGATATTGAGAAGTGGTACATCGAACGTTTTGAAGCATTGCGAGAAACTGTGTTCCGTGACCCAAATAGCTTTTTCCAGAACTTTGCGCATCTCACTGATGAAGAAGCTGTTGCCACTGCAAAAGGAATCTGGCGAGAAATCAACGGTAAGAACCTCGTTGAAAACATTGAACCCACGAAGTCACGCGCATCTCTCATTGCTGTGAAGGGCCCCGATCACCGGGTCACCAATGTTCATCTGCGTCGTTTGTAACTACTCATTTCAGTTCTTTCAACCGCAAATTAATCATTGCGTGCAACAGAGCTGCGTCTACTTTCCAATCAACAGGCACATGAACAGTTTTCTTGTTGCACTTGTATCCCTGTAGTTCTTTTGAAAGTTTCTCTACTGAATCTTTCGCCCAAGGTGCAAGCAGTATGTGATTTGTTTGGACACTGAGTCCAAAGACGTAGTCCTTCCCGCGACGGAGCATGGGCTGATTCCACGCAATCACAGTCTCGAAGTCTGGATGTTCCTTCGTAATTGCTCGAAGGATGGCGCGAACAGTTTTGGTCTTGGTTGCGTCCATGGTTGCGAGATAGTCGTTCAGTGTTTCGAACTTTTTCGAAGAGGTCGACCCGCGTGAATACATCACCAGTGCATTGGCATGAGTCTGACGAAGGTGTGAGATTTGCTCGGGATACTTCAAGTCTGAGATCGAGGCCATCTCTGCGAACCAGTGCTTCATGGGAAGGCCATATTTGGCCTCAATTGCCGGGAAATACTTGGCCCGATCTGATTCAGAGGCAGCTGCCATCACATCAGGCTAGGGCGGAGCCTTCCGTCGCTGTGTTCCCCAGAAAATCTGGACCTCAAAGTTGACGATTTCGGTCGGGAATTGTATTGTTGACAATTCCAGTCGGAATTATCAAGAAAGCGGAGTGGCCATGTCCTTGTTTCTCCTCGAAATCGTCCCCCCTCAGAGCGTTGAAAGCTCCCTGACAGCCGTGCATCAGTCCATTCAGGGCTCGGTAGAACTCATTGAAGTCCAGGTCCCCTCCACCCGTGATCGCATTTTTGTCATTGTTGAAGGCGCCAATCGCGCAGACGTACGGGAAGTTCTCGAAGCCGGCCAGATTGCTGCGGAGAGCATCGAGCAAGTGCGCTTGGTGGGTGCCGACCTTGAAGACATCAAGCGCCAGCGCCCTACATCTGGCTACCTCGTCGAGTGGGATATCCCCGAGGGCATCACCATGGATGCCTACCTCGCTCGCAAGAAAGAGAAATCTCCGCTCTACGCCCAAGTGCCAGAGACCACTTTCCAGCGCACCTATGTTCGCGAAGACATGGCCAAGTGCTTGTGCTTCTACGATGCGCCAGACGAAGCAGCCATTGTTCGCGCTCGCGAAGTGGTGAGTACACCTATCGACCGCTTGCACAAGCTCGAAGACACTTTTGTTCCTTCCAATGACTAACAAAAGCGGAATTTTGTTCGGGGCATCTGCGCAACTTGCTGCAGGCTCACTTGCCGATGTTGCAGCACTCGCTGTGTCTGTTGACTGCAACAGCGATGCTGACCGTCGTCCCATATTGCGACAGCTTGCTGCCGACGGGTTACTCGACCTCGGTCTCCCCGGTAGCCAAGGCACATACCTTGATCAGGTTCGGGTGATTGCTGAGTTAGCAAGTGCTTGCATGTCCACAGCATTTAGCGCATGGGCTCACCGCATGACCGTTGAATATCTGTCGCTGTTTGTTGACTCAGAGTTAGAAGACATTGCACAGTCGGTTCGTAGTGCACAACGCCCGGGCTCCACTGCACTCGCATCAACGTTTCGTGCAGCGAGCGGGCAGTCAGAGCTCACTGTCACATCGACATCTGTTGCAGTTGGTCACCAAGCTGAAGGTTTCATTCCTTGGGCAAGCAACTTGTATGAAGATGCTGTCATCGTCACCGGCATTCTTGA
>JAUMAI010000138.1:0-3199 GCA_032116775.1 Pirellula sp.
TACCCGTCCGACAAATTGAATTCTCAGCCGAATCGCCTCTAGATATCTACCGCTACAAAATCCAGAAACTTGGACGCCTCGGGACAGGGGAGCATTACCAAACAGCTCTCTGGTGCCTTCGAAATAAGCTGAACGACCAAGCTATCTTCCACTATGAAGAATTACGAAAGCTGGTCCCCAATGACCCGATCGTAAAACGGCTCGCTTTCCAGCTCAAGGAGACACTGCTGCAGGAACAATGGGCGCAGGAAATCATTCGACAACAACGCGCCGCAAAGCAAACGCAAGCAAGTGGAGTCTCGACTGCCGCCCACTCCACCACTGACCAAACTGCGCTGAATGGTAAGTCTGCGGTCATCCAAGCTGCGGGGGCTATGTCAAATTCATCCGATCAACACGTGACCACGGCTGGCTCGACAGATAGACCACTTTCAATCCCGAAACAAAATAAATCCAACCAACCCTCGACGCAACCCAACGCTGCGTACGAACCGATGGTCAGCGAAGACTCCATCAGACTGTTTCGGTCGCATTTGCAACCCATATTGATTCAAAAATGCGGCCAATCAGGCTGCCACGGCATGCAGGCCACTAATGAATTAAAACTCATTCGACCTACAGCCTCTTCGGTCAGGAAAACAGCCGAGAGCAATATCACTTCCCTGAAAGCATTCATCGACTCAAATGACTCAACCCAAACGACGCTATGGAAGAAAGCGACCCAAGCGCATGGCAATCAACGCACGGCCGCATTAGGCCATATCGATAACGACGGAAGCGATGAACTTAAGGGCTGGCTGAACCTGATTAACTACCAGACCATGCAACAAAAAGTTCTCTCGGCACCTCTCGGAAACCTAAACTACCCTGAAATGAATGCGAATTCCTCTATGGCCAATGCAGGCGCACCTGGCATGCATGCATGGCAACAACGCATGGAATTACTGAATTCATCGGCACCGCCTGGGGAGGGAATGGGAGCACGCCCTACGATCAATGATGCACCCCAAGTCGAAGTTAAGGAATACAATAACAACAACCATCCCCTCTTTGCTCCCAACATAGCCAGCGAAGTATCACAGCGAGAGCTGGACGAATTGGACGCAGAGGTGCGACGTGCGGAATTAGCAGAAAGTGGTGAGTCTGCATCGGAAAATGCCGAAAGTAATGCGGATCCATTCGATCCCGCTGCTTTTAACAACACTTTTCGCAAGCCAGAATGAAAAGCCACAGGATAAGCTAGACTTATTAAACCAGCCGTCGACGGAAGCTTCATTGCCTACCCCCTTCGGCGGGCCTCAATAATTCGCAAAACGGCATACCTGCTCCACTGTCCATCGCTGTGCAGCGAGCCAAAGTCGCATAGAATAACCGATCATTTAACGCTTCATCGTTTGTTCACTGAAGGAAGAATTGCCTTGTTGCGAACGCATACCTGCGGTCAGTTACGAGTCGAGAATGTCGGACACGAAGTTACCTTGTGCGGTTGGGTCGATACCACCCGCGACCATGGTTCCGCGGTGTTCCTAGACCTACGAGATCGTTACGGCAAAACTCAAGTTGTTGTCCAACCTCAAGCGGGAGACGCTAACCTCGAATTAGCGAAAAGCCTCCGCGGGGAAGATGTCGTTTTGATTCGTGGCGTGGTTGCCCATCGCCTGGAAGGGAAGATTAATCTCAAAATTGCTACCGGCGAAATCGAAGTACGAGCAAATTATGTTGAGGTGCTTAATCGCTCGGTAACTCCTCCCTTCTTCCCAGGCCAAGACGAACTACCCGGAGAAGACCTACGGCTCAAGTATCGCTATCTCGATCTGCGTCGCGAACCAATGCAGAAGACACTGATTCTGCGCAGTCGCATCGAGAAAACGATGAGAGATTATTTTGAACTGAATGATTTCATCGATGTCGAAACGCCAATCCTCGGTCGTAGCACACCTGAAGGAGCTCGCGATTACTTAGTTCCTAGCCGCGTACACTGGGGCCATTTTTACGCCTTGCCTCAATCGCCGCAGCTGTACAAGCAAATCATGATGATCGCGGGATACGATCGCTACGTTCAAATCGCTCGTTGCTTCCGCGATGAAGACCTGCGTGCAGATCGACAACCGGAGTTCACGCAGCTAGACCTCGAAATGTCATTTGTCAATGCCGAAGATGTTATCTCCATGATCGATGGATTGATGGTTCGGCTTGCCAAAGAACATTTAGGAATCGAACTAAAAACACCACTGCCGCGCATGACCTACGACGAGGCCATGAAACGCTATGGCTCCGATGCGCCTGATTTACGGTATGGGCTTGAGATCGTTGACATTTCAGATTTGGC
Organism: Pirellula sp.; assembly: GCA_032116775.1. GTDB lineage: Bacteria > Planctomycetota > Planctomycetia > Pirellulales > Pirellulaceae > JAFLCP01. The sequence continues at coordinate 2,330 of JAUMAI010000138.1, forward strand.
TCGAAAAACTGACTTTCGTGTCTTCCGCGAAACCGTTGATAATGGCGGATACGTCCGAGGATTCAATGTTAACGGTCGAGCTGAAGACTTTTCGCGGAAACGCATCGACGAGTTAACAGAAATCATTAAGAAGGATTTTGGAGCTAAAGGCTTGGCATGGTTCCGGGTCGAACCAGATGGCAGTCTTTGGTCTCCGATTTCAAAGAATCTTGCTCCTGAACTGCTGGCTGAGATAGGAAAATCGTTTGAGGCCAAAGCTGGCGATATCATCTTCCTAGTCGCAGACTCATGGGAAGTGACCTGCAAGGCGTTGAACGGCCTTCGCCGTCGCCTCGGGGCTGAATTGAAGCTATACGATCCGAAAGCGATGCATTTCTCGTGGGTCATTGAATTCCCGATGTTTGAACGCGATTCGGAAGAAGATCGATGGGTAGCAATGCACCACCCCTTCACCGCGCCTCGAGTTCAAGACTTCGATCTGCTCAATACCGACCCCGGTAAATGTCGTGCTCAAGCCTATGACTTGGTCATCAACGGATACGAAGCTGGCGGTGGAACGATTCGTATCCACAATAGCGACATCCAATCGCAGGTATTCCAGCTCTTAGGCATCTCTCCAGAAACGGCGCGAGATCGTTTTGGATTCCTCTTAGATGCACTACGATTCGGAGCACCACCGCATGGCGGTATCGCTCTCGGAATCGATCGCGTCGTGATGCTTTTTGGTGGCTTGGACAATATTCGCGACTGCATCGCGTTTCCCAAGACGCAAAAAGCTACCGACATGATGACCGAGGCACCAGGAACCGTGGAAGGTAAACAACTGAAGGAATTGCATATCCAGATTGAAACCCCACCGGCGAATCCTTA
>JAUMAI010000139.1:0-7475 GCA_032116775.1 Pirellula sp.
CTCCCTCTGCCAATTCGATGGGAGCACTCCAAGTCACCTTCTCGAAATGCTCTTCAATCGGGATACCTTTAAACACCTCCGACTTGACAATTTTAGGAGCTTTATCGCTTTGGAACGGACCAGTCACTTTCGCATCCGCACTTTTCAAGTCGATGCGAGTCTTCAGTGGTCCACCCGGCGGTTGTGTCACCGAATAGATGTACCAAGGATCCGCGAGAGTGGCACTAAGCTGTAGAACTCCATCTCGTTTTCCCTCATTGATTTTAAATTCAGCGGAAAACTCAACCGGCTCACCGGCATCCGCACCTGGGAACGATCCCAAATCGCCAAAGCCAAATTCCTGAGCACTCGTCGATGCCACAGTTCCAAACCATGAACAACAAACGAGTCCAATCAAACTCAAGCGTATTGCGAACCACATATGACTTCCGCCAAACATTCTTGCCAAAACTCCTTCAAACCTCGGCAACGCGATAAACCATACCGCGCCGAATCAGATCGCCGACCGCGGTTATGGTACACCAAAACTCCCCCCAAAACTACGTCGTCTTGCGGCTACCAACTGAGACGCCGCCGACAATTCGGCGATTCGATGGTTTACAAATTCATTCTTCCCAGGAAAAGTCTTCCCTTCCACGGCTAACCACTGAATCCATTGTATCCCCGACAAAACTACAGAACTTTCGTACAGATCTCTAAGAATAGCGAGTTCGACCTCCTCTAGTTCCGCGACCTCCTGATAAGCCTCTACTGCGATATCCCAGTCCGAATCCGGGTTCGACTTAGTCAAAGAGCCTAACATCCGTACCAAGTCCGTAGCTACCGTATCAACGCGAAGGGAACCGTAATCAATCAACCCGGTGCAATGATCTCCGCTGAACAATACATGGTCGTGCCACACATCGCGCAGTACGTACTGGCAGGGAAATGTATATTTATGCCAATACGCTAGAGCTGAGTATAAAGTTGGCTTTAGCCCATCGATTTGCCGCAGTATTTCCTTGGCGGGCATGTACCAAGGCATCTCATTAAAGCGTTCTAATTTCTCTTGCATCTCCACTACGGCTTGAACGTTCAGATTACGCAGTTTTGCACAACGATCCGCAATTGCGGGCACCTGATCACCTTGCACTTTGGCTGGGACCGCAAGCGAAGATGGCGAGCGTGTCAGTTCCCTCCAAACCAAATGTAAATTTGCTAACGCTTTCGCTGACGCTTTCAGTCGTTCCTGACTGGGCGATTCCCAGTAATTGGCAACCCCCGGCAGCCACTCCGTTAGCTCCCAATACTGGCCCTCGGCCATAACAAAGGTGGGAGGATCTTTTGCTGCCAGATGCGCCATCTCGCCACTACCAATAATCACGACGGCAGGCACGAATTCCAATCCCTTTTTCCGCGCCCAAATCTGACAGCGATGGATTTCACGTAGCTTGTCTGAGTCTGGATGGGGCTGAGGCCATTCCCGCAGACAAAAACTACCCCTCTGTCCAGTCACCTGCCAAATCCGAGCCCCACTAAGGCCTCCACCATTTCCCAGAAATCTCACTTTTTCAATCGCAACTGGGTAGAGCAACTCGGTTAGTACTTTGGCAGGAAATTGCCAATCGCTATATGATAAAGGTATCCAGTCATTGTCATTTGATTTGCCGTTACTCATCCTGAACCGCCGCGACATATGTTAATCATAGGAACAATGGAATGGACCTCTAATCGGGGTTCTGCTCATGCGCATTGCCCCAATTGCGGAGTGCATCAATTATTTCGGCGAAAAGTGTCAAGGCCATTTTTAACCATTTACTTTATACCATGCATACCACTCGGGCGTGTTCTCGAGTATCTACAGTGTCAGAGTTGCCGTGGTACATTTAGTCTCGATCTGTTGCAGCTGTCTTATGATCTGCCCAACCCTACCATATTAAGCACCACCTTCGAAGAAGATCTGATTTGCGCCATCGCAAACATCATGTTGGCGGATGGAAGTATACAACAATCGGAAATCAGTGCAGCTCAATTCGCATATGGGAAATTAACAGGTCAAATCCTAGATCGCGAAACGTTGGGCATGGCCTGCGATGACGTTAGTCGCATGAGACAAACGGCGGATAACTTTTTGAAACAGTTTAGAAAACGCTGGAGCAAGGAACAAAAAGTAAAAATATTACAGGCCATGTTTTGGACGGCTTCTGCGACCGGAGAACTCTCGCCTGAACGCACACGAACTCTGATGGCCCTAGCGCTAATTTTAGATCTCGACGAACATGAGTATCGTTCGGCCATCGAGGCTACCCTTGAATGGCCTGCGTTCGAAAAATCGCCGCAAAGCTATCGCTAACATATCCACTCAAGTTTTCCAAACAGATCGTGACGCCTATAACACCAAATTATCTGCCAGCGAGTTACCGTGATAGGTCTTTCCTGCCAAGGCCCAAAGGATTCACTCCAATATTGACTCTACAGCTCGCAACCTATTCACGCAGGAAGGTACTCTTGCGAGCAGCCTCATAAACAACTTTCATTTCTGGCGTTTCAACCAACTTTTCTCCTTGATACAACGATTCCACGCCCCCAATCACCATTCCTGAGGTAAGTAAAGTCCGCTCGACTGGATAAGCTGCCTTACCGTCTATTACAAGGTTTTCGATATGACGAACCAAGGGATTAAAGAAATCTGCTGTGGTTGAACTATGTCCGGGCATGGGTAGATACATCTGACATGAAATGATCTGCCCGTTATCACTTCTCATACCCGCATAATTGAAATCGCGTATTTTCGCTAAAAAAATCGACGTTCTAAAACCGTCGCGGTGCTCAATAAAATAACCTACCGTATCAGGCAATGCCCGCTTAGCCCATTCGTAACTGACAGCGTCTGTCGGATATCCATTTTCAACCGGCAGATTATGACTGCGTCGTAAAGCGGTCATAAATAACTCTTTGGTATCTTTACGATCGGCCTGCTCCAAATGATTCCAAAGTTTATCTCCCCTCAGCGCTAAAACGGAAGAAATTCCAACTTCACTACCTTTTCGGCGCTCCGACATGCACTGAGCCGTTTCAAGTGCATGAAAATCGTAACTGTCAACACCTCCGTAGGCGACGCATACACTTTCTTTCAGCGGAGTTTCATGAGGCATTTCAACTGTTGGTAAACGCCATGTTACCGGAAGTGATGAGCCAGCCAAAAATGGAAAACCCAAACGCTTAGAGTCCTTCACCATCTCCTGACAACGACTCCATGTAGTCGAAAGATGCTTATCGTTAAATACGGGAACCGAACGACCACTCGATTCAAAGACCTTGATAACTTCCTTAAAAAACTCGTATCGCGGATACAGGGTTTGACCCTTTTCATTAACTGTATACTTACCGTGCTCAGCGATAATAACAACGCCATCAACCGCGAGTTTGGATGTTCCCTCAGTCAAAGCCTCAGCTATCGATGGATAACTCTTTAATCCATACCTGGATATTTTTTCCTTAGCTAAATCCGTTTCTGGATATTGATCGATGTAGACACTTCCGATCTCTACACGGGGGGAAACCCATTTTCCCCCAAGCGCATAACCGAGTGTATGCCGATCTAGAAAATGCTGAGCATGGGAGTGTTTGCGAACTTCGGTGCCGATGAACGCGATACGTTTGCGTTTGGTATCGTCAGCCGCAGAGGAGCGGGCTGCTACGATTACGCCACCCGATAACACCAAAAAGGATCGTCGATTTAGCATACAAAGACTCCCCAAACTCACTTCCATATCACGTAGGTGAGATCCACTTGACCTGACATACGCGATGTAGAATGTAATGACTATGCTACTGTATCAACGCCCTTTCGACAGTAAGCGCCGTCGGCAGCCGCTTATCGTAAAGGGCGATATAAAAATCAATCCGCTGAACAAATGAAATTGCGAACTCTATTGTTCAGGCCACTAACCATTCCAAGATTTTCCGTCCCATTTCTCTATTCGCTCTACGAGCTTGCAGGCGTCTTCAGCGAACGTTTGTAGCAGTGCCTCACCTTTCTCCTTTGTCGCCAGGTGCGGCCAACCGATATGCCCCATGTCAGAGCGGTCTTTCGTGACCCAGCCTCTCGTCGCTGGATCAAAAGAGATACCAGGCTCTATCGGTGGTAATTTCTCGTAATCACCTACCAACGAGGACTCAATCGCCAGGATCATGCTTGTTTCCCATTCACAGGCATGTCCCATTTCTCGCTGGCTAATCGAAGGTTCTCGTAGCCAGGGCTGACTGCCTAATGTCCAATAGGTACTCAACAAACACTACCTGTTTACCTGGCACGTCATTTCCGCCATGGCCATTTAAGAACAAAATGCGCCGAAACCCTGACATGACCAAGTTGTCTGCTAAAGAGTGCAAACAATCGAGATAAGTACGGGGAGCTGCAGACAAAGTAGCACCGAAATCAAGATGATGATCGGAATTTCCCAACCATAGTGGAGGTGTGAATAAAGCTCGCGATCCCAGCATTTGGTCCATGCGGCGTACGATTTCCGTGGTCAAAATCGTGTCGGTCCCACAGGGCAGGTGATGCCCATGCTGCTCGACCGCCGCTATTGGAATAATCACCGGTAAGTCCCTACATAAAGCTTGCTGCTGCGGCCAACTCATTCGAAAAAACTGCATCTAAGAATTCCCTTCTTCTCACCAATGAAATGATCAATAGCTAAGAACCAAATACAAATCGGAACCTGTTTGCTCGAGTTTGACATTCAAACTCTTGGACTAAGTCCAATAACTCGATTAGTTACGAGTTGGCAACGGCCAAGTGACTCTTCCACGAGTCATTGTACGCAGGCGATACAAAACACCGCCACCTGTTACGTAGAGGTCACGCAGATCATCGCCACCGAATGCACAGTTCGTAACTTCGTCCGTTGCAATATTATGGAAAGCAAGGAATTCTCCATTCATGCCAAAAACATAAACTCCTCCTCTAAATGCTGAATCGGGTTCATGCGGAGGATGGGCTACGTTGCTGCCAGCTGCCACATAAAGCCGACCTAATTCATCTTGCTTGATTCCGTCAGGTCCCCGGCCTTTACCCCAGTCGAATAACACCTTGCCTGAATTCGGCTTCACGCTTCCTGATTTATCCAGCTCAAACCTCCATAATTTCCTAGCGCCATCGGCGCGATCGTTGGCGTTATCGGCAACGAACAACCATTGGTCGTCGGCAGAAACCAAAACTCCATTAGCCCGTTCAACCTCGCGACCTAGAACGCGTGAAACCTTGCCATCCAAATCGATTCGATACACCCCCTCAATAGTATTTCCATCTTTGTCGCGGAGCTGCATGTCGTCGCGTTTACCATATCGCGGATCAGAGAAATAAATCCTTCCTTGGCTATCCAAGGTAAGGTCATTGGGTTGGTTATATTTTTGTCCGGTAAATTGATCGGTCAGCACTTCTAATTTGCCGTCGCGCGACAAACGCGTCACTCTTCGAAGTACAGGCTCGCAACAAATAAGTCGACCTTGGCGATCAAATAACAATCCGTTTGTACCCGCATCCTTCCGAAATATTGAATTTTCACCATCGACACTTCGTCGACAAATGCCCCCCTTACCGCTGGTCAGAATGCCAAGTTGTGGATCCCAAGCAGGCCCCTCCCCTCCCTCACCATCTCGAGACAGAATCTCCACCCCGGCAGAGGTATCAAAAATTCCTGGATTTTGAGCATCAAGTGAAAAAGGAGAAAGAGAGACGATCAGTGTCGTTAAAAGTAAGGTCAAAGCTCGCATTGAAATACCGATTCAAAGTAGGCTACGATGAGATTGAATTTTTACTCTTTGCCACCTTCCGGCAGCATGTCTTCATCAATTGCAGGCAGGGGCAGGCAATATAGGGTAGGAATTATTCGGCAGCTAAGCTGCTCGGAGGTTGCTAATAATAGCCGATTAAAATATCAACTTCACCTGTTCGTCGACCGAATTGCACTTTTCACCGGCTGCAATCATGACTTCTTTGGAAATTTTAGAAAATTCCGTTTCCAGCCATAGGTTATTTTCCTACATATGGTGTTAATGGAACGTGAACATTTTCTTGGTCTTATTAACTGCTGTCCCTCGATCTTCTGGAGTGCTTTATGTCTTTCTCTCTCTTCCGTTTCAATCGTCGAAGCTTTATCAGCACTTCGGCAGCGGTTACTTCAAGCCTGTATCTTCCGCGCACTTTTGCAGAGGAACTTGCGTTAACGGTCAAGCAGACGGAAGGGCCCTTCTATCCCGACAGATTACCTTTAGATACTGATAATGATTTGTTGATCATCAACAAAGAGCTCACTGCCGCTGTTGGACAGGTAACCCATCTCACAGGCAGAGTTCTTGATCGAAATGGAATGCCAATTCGCAATGCCTTGGTTGAAATTTGGCAGTGCGACAACAATGGAATCTACATTCATACTGCAGATGCCAAACGTGGCGGGAGCGATAAAAACTTTCAGGGCTATGGTCGCTTCCTTACCGACGCTACCGGTCGCTATTATTTCCGGACAATCAAGCCCGTTCCTTATGGGCCAAGGACGCCGCACATCCACTTCAAAATTCGCCATAACAACCGAGAACTTCTTACCACGCAGTGCTATATCGCTGGCGAGCCTTTAAACGACAAGGATGGCATATATCGCAGCTTAGGCGATGAAGCAGCCAAGAAGACGGTAACGATACCGTTCACTCCCATGCAGGAATCGCGAGTCAACGAATTAGCTGCCAATTTCGATATCGTGATTGGCGTTACGGCCGTAGGTTAAAGTTCACTTAGCATTCGGCATGACGAGGACTTCAACTCGCCATGCCGTTTTTAATAAGCCTTCACCACTCCAAAATTTTTATCTGCTGACATGCTCACGTCGCAGATCAAGAGTGTATGGGAATTCTGGATTCGGTTTAGGTATTCTGCAAATGACATCCCCTGGCGTGTGACCGAAGGCTGAAAAACGAGCCGCCCTGCGCGATTCCGCCTCCATACCATTGATCGGAAAGGTTGAATAATTCCGACCGCCAGGATGGGCCACATAGTAAGTACAGCCCCCCACAGAACGTGCGGATCTGGTATCAACCAGGTCGAATACCAATGGAGTATGAACAGGAATCGTCGGGTGCAGGCAACTTGGAGGTTGCCAAGCTCGATACCTTACACCACCGACATACTGACCAGGTCGATCGGTCGCATGCAGCGGGACGGCAATTCGGTTGCACGTCAATTGGTATCGATTGGGCTCGTATCCTTCCAATAACACCTGCAACCTTTCAACGGACGAATCGACATAGCGAACCGTTCCAGCAGCAACGCCTTCTTCTCCAAGCACGTACCATGGCTCAATCGCTTGTCGCAATTCGAGACGTACTCCGCCATGATGTACTTCTCCCATGCGCGGCAAACGAAATTCGAAGTGCGGCACGAACCAATTAGACTCCCACTCCCAACCCGCCCGCTGCAATTCTCCTAAAACATCCTC
>JAUMAI010000140.1:0-3514 GCA_032116775.1 Pirellula sp.
AGATAAGTTAGTTATTCTGGACACCAGCTCGAAAGCTAGACGTGTCCTAAACGCATTCGATGGTTCTGAAATCGAGTCTCAAGCACTCGATACCGACTGGAGCATCTTACAAAACTGGAAGGAATTCATTCTTGACTTCAAGAGCGACACCACTCAACCAGCCACTGAAGGACCAGCCCGTGAGGGAACTGAGAAGAAAGTTGCAATTCGGCTGTGGAACGGAGTGTCTGGCGAAACTGTTTTGCAAGAAACCTTCTCCGCAAACGCAAAGGCAGCAACTGTCCTGAACCGATACTTGGCTGTTCTCGAACCTTCCGGTTCGCTGGCCTATTGGGACTTGGAAACAGGTAAAAAATCAAGCCATCAACTAAGGCCTATCAGCAATCTAAAACATATCAACTTGATTCCCGCCTACGATCGCTTGTTGCTCCTGACGGACAGTTCGGATATTGAAGCCAAGGATGTTCTTGTCGAACCTGAAAGCAACACCACCAGAACCTTATGGGTCAATGGAGATGTTTACGCTTTGAACCTTGTCGATGGGACGCCACTATGGGAAAAGCCCGCGGAGCTCAATCTGATTAATATCTCACGTCAACAAAGCCGTCTCTCCCCGATAGTCGCTTTCTACAGACGCTTGAGTTGGTACGGATCGAGTAACCGTATCGAGAACACGTCGATTGCCTTGCTCGATGTTCGCAATGGAGCGTTGGTGTTTTCTTCGGACCAACTGGTCTTGCCACGCAACGAAACGACGATGGTTGAATCTTCGGTTGAGCCTTTCACGGTTATGGCCAAGCATGGAAACCAAATGCTGAAAGTTACCTGGACGGACCAACCCGCACCGGCAGGAGAGATTGCAAAGTTTGGAGAGGTATCTCTGGCTAAGCTCAATGAGGCCAACCAAAAACGCAAAAATGCGAACGGTACCGGAGAAGACGGCTTTGGAATTTTCGAAGACACCGATCCTCCCAACCCTTGATGTCATTTTTTGTAAGCCATAATATCCATATTGCTACTGTGAATTCGTTGGTTCATTGTCTCTTGATTCATGATGATACGTTGAGGTAAGCGACCGTGCCGATTTACGAATATTATTGCAGTAAATGCCACACTATCTTTAACTTCTTCGTTCGCTCTTCCAGCAATACCAAAAAACCCCAATGCCCTAAGTGCGGCAGGAAGGATCTGGAAAAGCAGATATCTCGATTTGCCATTTCGAAAGGTCTTCCTGAACCAACGGCGGATGGTGATGATCCGTTTGCAGGTATGGACGAAGAGAAGATGGAAAAGGCAATGATGGAGATGGCTGGCGAAATCGAAAATGTGAATGAAGACGATCCACGACAAATGGCTCGTGTCATGAAGAAACTGTTCGATTCGACCGGCATCGATCCCGGTGATTCGATCCAAGAAGCAATTCGGCGTATGGAAGCAGGTGAGGATCCTGACAAGATCGAAGAGGATATGGGAGACGTACTGGATACAGCAGATCCGTTTGCCAATGCCTCTGCAGGCAAAGCCAAAGGAGGAGTGCAAGAGAAGATACTTCGCATCCTCGGAAAGCCGAAAGTAGATCCAGAGCTATACGACCTCTAATTCTCGTGTTGCTAATGTACAACCACTCGTGAAGACAGATCCAGGTTTTTCCGGCGACTAGCGTTGTGATGTAAATAAATTGCCGATCGGGCCTCCCTCAGATGCAGGCAACAGCATGACTCTCTTTCGCTTCCCCAGGTGATTGGAGAGTCGCTTAAATCATCGCGAGTAGACTTGCTGATGGAGGGGACATCGATCAAGTCCCCTCAATACCATTGCGCAGCAAAATCATTGCGCGACAAATTTCTGTTTGCCAAACTAGCGGACGAACAACCCTTGATCTGTGCGGAATACATACGCCACACACTTCTATCTTCTAGCTCTAGCTACCAATCTGTACCCTGGGCATAAAGCTGTATGGTGCCGAGCTTAATAGATTCGTTTTTTCCTACCACCACTTCTAGACGAAGTTGCTCCTGCAGCGTCTGCCTTTACCGCACTACGATTGCTTGATGAAATCGCTGATGAAGTATGGTATAAAAAGGCCTTCAATTCCTGCCTTCCTCCCCGCTTGGAATGACAACATGACACGGTCAATACACCTCCAACGCTTGCACTTTTCAATCACCAGACTTGTGACCGGCTTGATGCTGCTTATCTCGCTGCAACTTTCCTCATCCGTCAATGCGCAAGGTTTTAAAGCGAACTACGATGAAGCGATGGTACCCAAGTACTCTCTACCGCCGCTCTTAGTGGATGGTAAGGGAGAGGCAGTTACCGCGGAGAAATGGAAGGAGCATCGCCAGGAATTGTTGAAGCTGTGCGCGAAACATATTTTTGGATACTGGGATTGTCCCGACTACAGCTTAAATGCGGAGATCGTTGAACAGGGCGAGCATCCATCCGGTAAAGCGATCCGAACACAATGGAAAGTCACGATTTCTAACGAGCATGGCAGCCAGACGATCGATCTTTTGGTCTACCTCCCGACAACTGCCTCACGAGCCAGTAAAGTGCCTATGTTTTTAGGCTTGAATTTCTCGGGCAATCACACCGTCTCTACCGACCCGAATATTCGCCTTCCAGCAAGTTGGGTACGTTCTGATCAAGAAGGACGAGTGGTGAATAATCGAGCCACTGAGAAGGGTCGAGGAATTCAAGACAAACGCTGGCCCGTCGAGGAGATCATTGCTCGTGGATTCGGAGTAGCCACTGCCTACTATGGCGATATTGCGCCGGATGATCCTGCTCATTATCTAGAAGGTATTCCGCGTCTCAACCCAAAGTTGAAAAAAGATTTGGGTCCATTTCCACTAGAGGCGAAATATCAAGAAACAGAGCAACCGGAAACTGGTGGAGCGATTGCTGTTTGGGCCTGGGGACTTTCTCGTTTATTGGATGTGCTGGAGAAAGATCCACGAATTGCGGGCGATCAAGTCATCGTTGTTGGGCATTCACGTTTGGGGAAAACTTCGCTTTGGGCTGGAGCAACAGATCCACGATTCGCGATCGTTATATCCAATAACTCCGGTTGTGGTGGCGCCGCACTTAGCAGGCGAGCCTTTGGTGAGACCGTCCAAAGAATCAATTCCGCTTTTCCGCATTGGTTTTGTGATCAATATCGCAAATACAATCTCGCTGAGGATACATGTCCCGTCGACCAACATACGCTTTTGGCATTAATCGCACCGAGACCTTTATATGTATCGAGTGCCTCGGAAGATCTTTGGGCTGATCCCAAAGGTGAATTTTTGACAAGCCAACTCGTTGGACCGGTTTACAAACTTCTTGGTGACACTACTTTGCCTGACGTTCCCTTTCCAGGCTTCTTTTGTCCGGATTCGGAGGCTTTTCCCGTCCTGAGCGAAGCAATCTCGGCGCGCAGGGCGGTAATCTCGGCCTTCAGGGCATCGAACTCGTCGCGCCGGACCAGGTCCATCTCGGCAACCAGCCGGTCGGACTGGGCGCGGAAGGC
>JAUMAI010000141.1:0-1878 GCA_032116775.1 Pirellula sp.
TCTTGGCTGAGCAAATGGGTACCCCCGTTTTGCTAGAGAAAACAATACCATAGGTGTTCCATCCGAGTCTTTTTATCGCCTTTTGAACTCTCCAGAAACATTGGGAAAAACATCGAAAAGTTCGGTTCCTGTCCTCTCCGCTGCAAAACCCTGGTTTTCCCAGGGTTTTTCGCATTTCTGGCCAATTGCTTTGGCTTTCTGTAGCGCCCATGCTGGCTCGGTGCATGGCGCCTGCGGCGTTGTATTTCGCGTCGCGCAGCGAAAATTGAGTCGTTTTTCGAGTCGCGCGAGTCGCCAAATCACTGGGGTTTTGGATCGCCCACGAAGGCCACATCCGAGCTAGCTGAGGTGGTAGGATTCGAACTAGTCGCGATGACCGCGATGTTTTGCATGACGGTCGGTATCCCAAGTCGATTCGCACGTATCGCGAGGAAGAAAGTCGCTACAAGTCCGATCGAAGGCAGATAACGCGTGCGGGCCGAGTGCTTGCCGCCAAGCTCCATCTGGCCAAACAAATCCATGAAATCGGGGATCCGTCAGGTTGGGCTCAATAATGAAAATCGAAGAGGGGATTGACATTGGGCTCTGCCTGAAAGCGGTTAGCTTCACATCATTTCCAGGTATGGTTCGATCATCTCCATTCTAAGCATTCCACCGAAGTTGATGGCTGTGTTCTCGAATCTTGAAAAGACGCGTAGGTACTCTCTGAGCCAGCCGATTGAACGTTCGACAATATTTCGACTTCGATAAATCTTCCGGACAAATCGTGCCGTTCGCATTTCACGATCTTCATTTGAATTGTATGGGATGAGCGGATTGATCCCGAGATCTGCGAGCGTCTCATTGCCTCATTCTGCTCGGCTGCCTTTGTCACTTGCAAGAAACACAGGCCATGAAACGGGCTCTCACTCGCTGTCATGGAGATCGTTGACTACCTTTACGAGGCCCCCGAGCAGTGCTGTAATCTCACAAGCTAGATCGGCGTCGGTAATTCAAGTGATATTCAATGAGCTATTTCCAATCAACCTTCCGGTTCGAATGGAGTTGCTCCAAACGGAGTCCAGCAGAGCCATGCAAAACCGTCTTCGGTTATTTGATCGATTGTTGTGATCTTTTCGATTTCATCGTAGAACCTATCGATTGCATCCACAACAGCCTCGGATACAGTTGAGCCAACGCCGCATGCGTATTCAATTCCGTCGCTACTTTTTACAAATACATTTGGTGTCGCTTGAAAGCCTCCAGCTTCGCTTTCCACAACTCGAAGTGTAAGTTTTGCGAACGGCAAATCTCCGGTCCAAACATCAAACCAGCCGACGACTCGTTCAACCTTGACTTGCCGACGACGAGTTTTGATCCATCCTGATTCAAGCATTAGCGAGCCCCAAATGAGATTACTTTTTCTAAAATCGCATCCACGTCTACGTATCGATTAACTCCATGAACACGAAATCTGCGTACCCCCGAAGTAAACGCCTCTACAAGTTCGCCTCGCCCTCTTCGTGGCTCCATCGCTTGCACTGCTTTACGCATGTAGTCATTTATATCAGTTGCTCTAGTAGCTGGCTTACTCTTTCGTTCAGTTTTGCTGGAAACACGACGATTAATCGTCCAACTTGGCCACGTTCCCAATCTTCGACGCATTCTTTCAAGATGCTCAAGTATACACCGAAAAGCGTGACATCTTTGAATGTCACGCCATCGTGCAACAGTACCACAGAAGCTTGTTCCACCCAATGAAGATTACGCAAGACCTCAGATAACGCGTCGAGGTTTGCACCAAAGTAGTCAGGTTGTCGCAGCCGTTCGCGAAGAACTTCGAACAGCCCATTTAAGCTATCGAGCCCCTCTGGAACCGGCACCTTTAAACTGCACTCA
>JAUMAI010000142.1:0-2162 GCA_032116775.1 Pirellula sp.
CGCTGATATATAGCGATCCGTCCGGCGCGAAGATCGCATCGGATGGCCTGAAGTTCTTATCACCGCTCATCATCAATCCGCGCGATTTATCTTCGTTTTTGGAGCCATCGGCGTTGATCGTCGTGACAATTAATTCATCTCCTGCCGGCTCGCCCCACACCGTCCCGTTATCAGCATTTCTCTCGAGGTGATAGTGCTTGATACCTAAGAATCCGATCACATTGCAAATCAAGAAATCACCCTGCATCGATTCCGGAAAATGAGCACTGCTTACGACCTCGCAGGCTGTTACAGGACGAACTTCCTTTTTCAGCAATTCATGCATCGCGAAACCAGACTTATCGGGCCGAACCTGAAACGCTCTTCCCCCCGTGCCGTCGGTAGCGTACTGATATCCCCAATAGTCAAACGCAATTCCGTGCGGATTGGGTGAATTATTCGCATGCATGGAGATGGTAAATCGGCGAGGATCGAAGCGATACATCGCTGACGCTTCCGACTGTAACGATGGGCCCCATGGATTCTCATGGTTATGCACCATGAACACCCCGCTTTGCCAGTAAATACCACCATCTGGACCGTAGATTAAATTATTTGCACCATGGTGCGTATCGGAAGAGTCTAGGCCCTGTAACATCACAGTGCGGACATCGGCAACATCGTCGCCATCGGTGTCTTTGAGGAACAATATTTCAGGCGGGCAGGTCACCAGAACACCACCATTCCAAAATTCGAAACCGAGTGGATTGTGTACACGAGCAAACTCCGTAACTCGATCAGCCTGCCCGTCGCTGTTATCATCATGCAGAATCAGCAACGCATCCTTCATCTCTTTCAGCGGTTCCCATTTGGGATACGTCGGCCACACCGCTGCCCACAATCGTCCCTTCGTGTCGAACTGCATTTGGACCGGATTCGCTAACTGTGGAAATTTCGTCTCATCCGCAAACAGAGTCACTTCGAATCCTTTAGCGACTGCCATACGGTTGATAGCCTCTTGACCACTGATGTAGTTCAAGAGCCCTTCTTTAACAGCACTTGAGCTTTTACTTCCCCCTCCCACGTTGGAAACAACTTCGACAGACTTGGGAACGTTGCTGTCATCAATGACGATCGGTTTACCGCGAGCCACGGACCATACGTGCTTATCACGGTTCGCCGTCATCACGTCTAACATCGACATCTCATTTTGGAGAACGACCGCATTGGTCTGATCGTTCGTAAACGCCAGAGTCGATCGACCTCCCCAAATATCATTCGCATCGCGGGCTCGATACCGATTGTTCCAATGCAAATCTTTCTCTTTTACAGCAGCTCGCAACGACTCCAGAGACATCGAGCTTTTTATCGACGTTCGCAACAGGGCGGTTGCAATAACCTCAGCCAGCAATTGATTCCCGTGCTCCGTCAGGTGGACACCATTCATTGTGAGAGGTTCTTTGGCTGACTTATACAATTCCAAGGATGGATGAAACAAATCAACAAAGCCAACTCCGGCCTCTTGAGCGGCATCCTCGGTAGCCTTGGTATATGCTTCCAACAGAATGTTATGAGCTTTTCCATCTGGGAAATTGGGGCTACGCAGATCCTCATGCGCGATTGGGCTGAAAAGTACGATCCTAGGGAAACTCTTACCGTTGGGCTGCGTAGCTCGCGTTCGTTTCACGAACTCAACGAGTCGTTTTCGATAATCATCGACCTTCTCGACCCCACCGTACGACTCGTTATATCCAAAGAAAGCAAACACGACATCTGCTTTGATATATCGCAAGTATTCGGTCATCGAGGGGACTCCCTTACTGCGCGGATACGAATTTGGCTGATCCCCGCTGGCACTAAGGTTACGGAATTGTAGTTCCTCGTCTTTCAAGGCATTCTGAATCAAAGTCTCCAACCAACCGTCGTGCTGCATACGATCTGGCAGTCCATTACCTAACAGCGCAACCATATCTCCCTTTTGAAATTGAAACGGAGTCGGATCTCGATAGTCGGCTGGAACCTCAACCAAACTCGGATCGTTGACAGGTTCTGTGCTAGCCACTTCGGAAGCGGCAGTCTTAGGTCCTCGCTTCGAAGGAGTGCCTGGTTTGCCATCATAGGTGAGATAAGTCGGTTTAATTGTCTGTAGATCGATTTCCAACCTTTCGGGGGCTTCCAACCCG